>NZ_SMLD01000114.1:0-30917 GCF_004352805.1 Nonomuraea mesophila | reverse complement strand
CCCGAAGGCCGGGCCGGCGCGCCCGCCCCGCCCGCACTCACTCGACCGGCCCGGCCTTCGGGGGCCCGGGCCGCGCCGGTTAGGGCCGCCGGGTGAGCGCGGTCAGGCCGGGTGGCCGTCCTCGAGCAGGTCGAGCTCGCGCGCCAGCCAGCAGACGGCCGTCAGCCGCAACGCCGGCGCGCCAGTCTCGTCGCCGCTGAAGATCCATCCACGGTGCCGCAGCTCGTCCAGGAACCCGAGCAGGTAGTCGCCCAGCGTCTCCCGGTCGAGCGGGATCGCGTCGCGCAGCACCGCCGCGTGCTGGTCGACCGCGGCCACCATGCCGGGGTCCGCGTGCATCCTGGCGAGCTGGGCGTCGCCCAGCGCGTTCATCAACCACCGCAAGGGCGAAGCCGCCCATCCCTCCTCGAAGACCACCCGCCACACCTTAAAGCATTTTCCAAGGTCAGGGACCCTCTGGCCCGATTTCGTCAAGTGTGCGGCGGGCCACGGCGAAAGCGGCGTTGGCGGCCGGTACCCCGCAGTAGACGGCGGTCTGGAGCAGCACTTCCTTGATCTCGTCGGGGGTGAGCCCGTTGCGCAACGCCGCCCGTACGTGCATGGCCAGTTCGTCCAGGTGTCCTCTGGCGACGAGGGCGGTGAGGGTGACGCAGCTGCGGGTGCGCCGGTCCAGCCCGGGCCGGTTCCAGATCTCGTCCCAGGCGTAGCGGGTGATGAAGTCCTGGAAGTCGCGGGTGAAGCCGGTGGTCGCGGCGATGGCCCGGTCGACGTGCGCGTCGCCGAGCACCTCACGCCTCGTGCGCATCCCCGCGTCCCTGCCGGCGTCCCTGCCGGCGTCCCTGCCGAGGTCCCGCAGGTGGCGGGTGACGGCGGTGGCGACGGCGTCGGGACGTTCGACGCCGGCCAGGTGCGCCGCCCCCGGCACGACCGTGAGCGACGCGCCGGGGATGCCGCCGGCCAGCGTGAGGGCGTGGTCGAGCGGCGTGGCGGGGTCCTCGGCCCCGGCGATCACGAGGGTGGGCGCGCCGACCTCGCCGAGCCGGCCCGTCACGTCGAAGGCGGCCAGGGCCTCGCAGCAGGCGGCGTACGACGGGGCGTGCACCTCCGCCAGCTCATCCAGCAGCCACCGCCCGTCGAAGCCGGGCGTGAACCACCGTTTCTCCAGCGCCGGGGCGAGCGCGGCCGCTCCCTGGGCGCGTACGAGCTCGGCCCGCTCCCGCCACGGTCCCGGCTCGCCGAAGCGGGCCGACGTGCAGCACAGCACGAGCCCGCGCACCCGGCCGGGCTCGCGCAGGGCGACGGTGGTGGCGACGGCGCCGCCGAGCGAGATGCCGCCGATGGCGAAGCGTTCGTCCCCGGAGACTTCGAGTACGGCCTCCGCCAGGTCGCCGATGGTGAACCCGGTGGCGGGTGCGGAACCGCCGTGGCCCGGCAGGTCGTACCTGAGCACCCGCCAGGACGTGGTGAGCTCGGCGAGCTGGGGGCGCCAGACCTCGGTCGTGGTGCCGAGCGAGGGCCCGAGCACCAGCAGCGGTGCGCCGGACGGGCCGTCCACGCGGTGGTGGAGTTTCACGGCTGCTCCCGGTAGGTGGTGAGGATGCGGTCGACGAGCTGCCCGGCCGCGCCGACGTACGCGGACGGGTCGAGCAGTTCGTCCGGGTCCAGGTCGAGGCCCGCGTCGCCGAGCCGGAGCGGCCCGGATCCGGACATGATCTCGGCGAGCCTGTCGCGCCCGAGGTGGGCGGCGAGGCGTTCGGCGACGAGGCGGCCGCCGGTCAGTCCGGCGTTGGCGCGCATCCGTTCGGGGAAGACCTGGAGCCCGCCCACCAGCTCGGCGGCGGTCTCGGCCGCGCCGCCGGTCAGGCGGAGCGCCTCGCGCAGCGGCAGCCACTCGGCCTGCCAGGCCCCGGCGGCCCGCTCGTGCTCGCCGACCTGGCCGAGCACCTGCGTGTACGCGGGCACCTGGAGCGCGGCCGACCGGACCAGTACGGACAGCGCGGGGTTGCGTTTCTGCGGCATGGCCGAGGAGCCTCCGGACGAGGACTCGGCCACCTCCCCCACCTCGGTCTGGGCCAGCAGGATGATGTCGGTGGCCGGTTTGCCGAGCGCGCGGGCGGTGCCGGCGAGCGCGGCGCCCAGGTCGGTGACGGCGGAGCGCTCCGCGTGCCAGGGCGCCTCGGGCGCGGCCAGCCCGATCTCCTCGGCGAACACCTCCACGAGGGCCAGCGCGGCGGGCGGGTCCTGCTCGGCGAAGGCGGCCAGGGTGCCGGCAGCGCCGCCGAGCTGGGCGGGCAGGCGCAGCTCGCGCAGCCGGGCGAGGGCGCGCATGAGCCCCGCCAGCCATTGTGCCGCCTTCAGCCCGAACGTCGTCGGCACGGCGTGCTGCCCCAGCGTGCGCGCGGCCATCACGGTGTCCCGGTGCCGCCCGGCCAGCTCGCTCAGCTGGTCCATGACGGCGCCCAGGTCGCCGACGAGGGTGCGGACCACCCGCGCGGCCACCAGCATGGCGGCGGTGTCCACGATGTCCTGGCTGGTGGCGCCGCGGTGCACGTGGCGGGCCGCGCCGGGCACGGCCCGCCGCAGGTCGGCCACCAGCGGCACGACGGGGGTGGCCGACTGCCTGGACCGCGCGGCGACGCCGGCCGGGTCGGGTTCGAGCGTGGCGGCGGCCCTGTCGATGGCGGCCGCCGCCTCCGGCGGGATGAGCCCCAGGCGGCCCTGGGCGCGGGCGAGCGCCGCCTCGGCCTCCAGCATGGCCCGCAGCCACGCCGTGTCCGAGGTGATCGCCTCCGCCCTGGTGCCCGCCCTGACCGGCGCGAGCAGGCCGCCGTCGGCTCCCGTCGAGTCAGAAGTCAATGAACACCGTCTCCTCCGCTCCCTGCAGTCTCACATCGAAGCGGTAGGAGTCGCCAGAACCGGCGGCGATGAGCGTGGCCCTGCGCTCGGGGTCGAGGCCGTCGAGCAGCGGGTCGGGCACGTCCTCCAGGTAGACGCGGGTGAGTACGGAGCGCAGCAGGCCGCGGGCGAAGATCTGCAGCGACAGGTACGGCCCCGGCGGCCGGGTGGCGCGGAAGCGGTACGTGCCGTCCGGCGTGGTGGCGCAGCGGCCGAACCCGGACACCTGCCCGCCCTGCCTGCTGAGCGCGCCGCGGTCGCCGGTGAAGCCGGCCCAGAGTTCGAGCAGGGCGTCGGGCACCGGCTCCCCGGCGCCGTCGAGCACCCGCCCGGTGAGCATGATCGCACCGGGATGCCCGTCGGGTACGAGCTCCCAGTCCCGCTCGTACGGCAGCGCGTGGCTGAAGAACGGTCCGACCGTCTGTGAGGGCGTGGTCATGGCGTCTCCATCGGGGTGCGTCCGAGCACGATGTCGAAGGCGTAGCCGAGGGCCCACTCGGGTTGGGTGAGGTCCAGCTCGAACGACGAGACGAGCCGCTGCCTGGCCGCCTCGTCCGGGATCGACTGCATGATCGGGTCGAAGGGCATCAGCGGGTCGCCGGGGAAGTACATCTGGGTGACCAGCCGCTGGGTGAAGGCCTGCCCGAAGACGGAGAAGTGCAGGTGGGCGGGGCGCCAGGCGTTGTCGTGGTTGCGCCACGGGTAGGCGCCGGGCTTGATCGTGACGAACCGGTAGCGGCCGTCCTGATCGGTGAGGCAGCGGCCCGCGCCGGTGAAGTTGGGGTCGAGGGGCGCGGGGTGCTGGTCGCCGTCGTGAGCGTAGCGGCCGGCGGCGTTGGCCTGCCAGAGCTCGACCAGCGTGCCGCGCAGGGGGCGTCCGTCGTCGTCGAGCACGCGCCCCTCGACGATGATGCGCTCGCCGATGGGCTCGCCCGCGTGCTGCCTGGTCAGGTCGGCGTCGAGCGCGCCGACCTCCTCGTGGCCGAAGACGGGGCTGGTCAGCTCGATCGCGTCGGGGTCGAGCTTGAAGGAGACGGGCGGACGGGCCGGGGCGCGCGCGACCGTGCTGCGGTAGCCGGGGCTCAGGTACGGAGGATGGCTCATGCGGGTCCTCTCTGCGGGGCCTTGGGGGGTCATGACAGGTCGGCCGCCGTCCTGGTGCGGACCTCCTCGGCGGTGACGCCGGGGGCGGTCTCCATCAGCTTCAGCCCGCCGGGGGTGACGTCGATGACGGCCAGGTCGGTGATGACGCGGTCGACGCAGGCCCGGCCGGTCAGGGGCAGCGTGCAGGCAGGCAGGATCTTGGGGTCGCCGTCGCGGGTGGTGTGCTCCATGACCACGACGACCCTGCGGGCGCCGTGCACGAGGTCCATGGCCCCGCCCATGCCCTTGATCATCTTGCCGGGGACCGCCCAGTTGGCCAGGTCGCCGGTCTGCGACACCTGCATGGCGCCGAGCACCGCCACGTCCACATGACCGCCGCGGATCATGCCGAACGACAGCGCCGAGTCGAAGTACGACGCCCCGGGCGCGACGGTCACCGTCTCCTTGCCCGCGTTGATCAGGTCGGCGTCCTCCTCGCCGGGCAGCGGGTACGGCCCCACGCCGAGGATGCCGTTCTCCGAGTGGATCACGACGCCACGGCCGCCGAGGTGGGCGGGGATGAGCGTGGGCAGGCCGATGCCGAGGTTGACGTACGAGCCGTCGGGCAGCTCATCGGCCGCGCGCGCCGCCATCTGCTCTCTGGTCCAGGCCATCAGGTACGCACCGTCCGCCGCTCGATGGGTTTGTCCGCCGCCTGGGCGGGATCCAGCGCCAGCACCTTCTGCACGAAGATCCCGGGCACGTGGACCTCCTCGGGGTCGAGCTCGCACAGCTCCTCGACCTCGGCGATGGTGACCCGTCCCGCCATGGCGGCCAGCGGGTTGAAGTTGCGTGCGGCCTTGGCGAACACCAGGTTGCCGTGCACGTCGCCGCGTGCGGCCCGGACGAGCGCGAAGTCCGTACGGATGCCGTGTTCCAGGATGTACGGGACGCCGTCGAACTCCCTGACCTCCTTCGGCGGCGACGCCACCGCCACCGACCCGTCGGAGCGGTAGCGCCACGGCAGCCCGCCCTCCTCGACCAGCGTCCCCACGCCCGCCTTCGTGTAGAAGGCCGGGATGCCGCACCCGCCGGCGCGCAGCCGCTCGGCCAGCGTGCCCTGCGGGATCAGCTCCACCTCCAGCTCGCCGGCCAGGTACTGGCGGGCGAACTCCTTGTTCTGGCCGACGTACGAGGCGGTGACGCGGGCGATCCGGCCCGCGGCGAGCAGTTCGCCCAGGCCGCGCCCGTCGGTGCCGCAGTTGTTCGACACGACCTGCAGCCCGGACGTTCCCTGCCCGAGCAGCGCCTTGATGAGCACGGCGGGCACCCCGGCCAGGCCGAAGCCGCCGACCGCGAGGGACGCCCCCTCCCCGATTCCCGCGACCGCCTCGGCCGCCGTAACAACGATCTTCATGGCATTCCCACGTAGTTCTCCGCCAGGGTCGTGGCCGCGGCCTCGGACGAGGTCACGTAGTCCAGGTAGGACAGCTGCAGCCGGCGCGCGTACGCGTCGTCGTCGTCGAACGTGTGCAGCAGGGTCGTCATCCACCACGAGAAGTGCTGCGCCCGCCACACCCGGCGCAGGCACGTCCGCGAGTAGTCGTCGAGCGGCCCGGACGAGCCGTGCTCGAAGTAGGCGGCCAGCGCGTCGGTGAGGACGCGGACGTCGGCCACGGCCAGGTTGAGCCCCTTGGCCCCGGTGGGCGGCACGATGTGGGCGGCGTCGCCGGCCAGGTAGAGGCGGCCGTACTGCATGGGCTCGGCGACGAACGCCCGCATCGGCGTGACGCCCTTCTCCATGATCTCGCCGGTGGCCAGCGTGAAGCCGGGCACGCTCTCCAGCCGGGCCTTCAGCTCGGCCCAGATCCGCTCGTCCGGCCACTCCTCGACCCGCGCGTCCGCCGGGACCTGCAGGTAGAAGCGGCTGATCTCGGGGGTGCGCATGCTGTGCAGGGCGAAGCCGCGCTCGGTCCTCGCGTAGATGAGCTCCTCGGACGACGGCGCCACCCGGGCCAGGATGCCGAGCCAGGCGAAGGGATAGTCCCGCTCGTGAACGCTCAGAACTCCCTCGGGGACGGACGGCCTCGACACGCCGTGGAAGCCGTCGCAGCCGGCGATCACGTCGCAGTCGAGCCGCTCACCACCGAACGTCAGGTACGGCCGGTCCGTCTCCAGATCGTGCGGGGCGACGTCGTCGACCTCGAATCGCACGTCGCCGCCGGCCGCCAGCCGGGCCGCGATCAGGTCCTTGACCACCTCCTGCTGGCCGTACACGGTGATGCGCCGGCCGGGGACCAGCTTCTCGAAGGCGATGCGGTGGCTCGCGCCGTCGTACCTGAGCTCGATCCCGTGGTGCGGCAGCCCCTCGCGCAGCAGGCGCTCTCCGACGCCGGCCTCGACCAGCGTGTCCACCGTCCCCTGCTCCAGCACCCCGGCTCTGACCCGCCGCTCGACGTAGGCGCGGCTGCGCTTCTCCAGCACCACGGAGGAGATGCCGCGCAGGTGGAGCAAGTGGGACAGCAGCAGCCCGGCGGGCCCGGCCCCGGTGATCCCGACCTGAGTTCGCATATAGGGAGCATCCTGCCTTCAGGGGTGATCAGCCGAGCCTGCCCTTCCACTGGACGGAAGATATATGCAGGATTGACCCATGGCAGGCGGATCTCGTGCCCCCGGGCGTTCGGTGACGTCCAAGGTGCTGGCGCTCCTGGGCGCGTTCGACCCCACGCATCCCCAGCTCACGCTGACCGAGCTGGCCCGGCGGAGCGGGGTGCCGCTGAGCACCGCCCACCGCCTGGTCGCGGAGCTGGAGGAGTGGCAGGCGCTCAGCCGCACGCCGGACGGCCGGCTGCGGGTCGGGCTGCGGCTGTGGGAGCTCGGCCAGCTCGCGCCCGCCCGGTTGCAGGACCTGGCGCATCCCTGGCTGCAGGAGCTGTTCACCAGCACCGGCGAGAACGTGCACCTGGCCGTACGCGACGGGCTCGAGGTGCTCTTCGTCGACAAGGTGTACGGCAGGCGGGCGGTGCCCATCGTGTCCAGGACCGGCGCCCGGCTGCCCATGCACCCGACGGGCGTCGGCAAGGCACTGCTGGCGTACGAGCCGGAGTGGTTCGTCAAGGCGTACCTGGCGCGCAAGCTCGAACGGCCGACCCGGCACACGATCACGGAGGCCGGGCGGCTGTCCAGGGAGCTGGCGACGGTCCGCGCCCAGGGGTACGCGCTGACGTACGAGGAGATGACGCTCGGCTCGTGCTCGGCGGCGGCGCCCATCCTGGTGGACGGGTGGCCGGTCGCGGCCCTCGGCACCGTGATCTCCAGCCGGCGGGTGCGCGAGCTGCCCCGCCTGGTCGAGCCGCTGCTGAACGTCGCCGCCGGGATCACCAGGGCCTGCGCGGCCAGCGTATAGGCGCCTTCAGTCCATCAGTTTCCGGATGCGGTCCTTGAACAGGGTCGTGGCGATCGCGGCCTTGTGCGGCTGGCCCTTCAGGAACGCCTGCGCGAAGCTCTTGGCCTGGTCGTAGGAGACCTTGCCGGGCATCGGCGGCTCGTTCGGGTTGACGTCCACGTCCACCAGGGCCGGCCCGTCGTGGGCGAGCGCCTGCTGGATCGCCGGCGCCACGTCGCCCGCCTTGGTGACCTTGGCGCCGAAGCCGCCGCACGCCCTGGCCCAGGCCGAGAAGTCGGCCTCCGGCTGGTCGTAGCGCACGCCGTGCTCCGGGTAACCGAGCACCATCTGCTCCCACAGGATCTGGCCGAGCGAGTTGTTGTTGTTGATGACGACCTTGACCGGCAGCCGCTGCTGGACCGCCGTCAGGAACTCGGCCATGAGCATCGAGAAGCCGCCGTCGCCGACGTACGCGATGACCTGCCGCTCCGGGAAGGCGTGCTGCATGGCGATGGCGTACGGCAGTCCGTTCGCCATCGAGGCCAGCGTGCCCGACAGGTAGAACTCGCGCTCGCCGCGGACCGTCCAGTGCCGCGCCGCCCAGGTGGCGATGGTGCCGCTGTCGCAGGTCAGGATGGCGTCGTCGGCGGCGTACCGGTCGAGGACGGACACGGCGTACTGCGGGGCGATGGGGTCGCGGTCGGGGCTCTCCAGGCTGTCCATGTCGGACCGCCACTTCGCCATCTTCTTCTGATATTTCGCCAGATGGGCGTTGCCGTCGCGGCGGTCCAGCAGCGGCAGCAGCGCCGTCAGCCCCTCCTTCGCGTCGCACACCACCGGCACGTCGGTCGCGATCCGCGCTCCCGCCCTGGTCGGGTCCGCCTCGAACTGCACCACCCTGGTTCTGCCCGGCTCCGGCAGGAACTTCGAGTACGGGAAGTTCGTGCCCACCATGAACAGCACGTCGGCCTCGTCCATCAGCTCCTCGCTCGGCCGGGTGCCGAGCAGCCCGATCCCGCCGGTCGTGTACGGCGAGTCGTCGGGGACGACCGCCTTGCCCGGCAGCGTCTTGACCACGGGCGCGCCCAGCGCCTCGGCCACGGCCAGCACCTCCTGGCGGGCGTGCAGCGCACCCTGGCCGACGAGGATGGCGGGGCGTTCGGCCCGGTTGAGCACCTCGGCGGCCCACTCGACGTCCTCCTGGCGCGGGATGCCGGGCGGCTGCAGGTAGACGGGCGAGGTCTGCGGCGGCCTGGCGGGCGCGACCTGCTGGAACGGGTCCGACCCCGCCTCCGCCACCTGAAGGTCGTTGGGCAGCGTGAGGTGGGAGACCCCGCGCCGGGCGTAGGACGTCCTGATCGCCAGGTCCACCAGCCCGGGCAGCTGCGCCGGGTTGGTGATCAGCATGTTGTACTCGGCCACGTCGGCGAACAGCTTGTCCAGGTGGACCTCCTGCTGGTAGCCGGTGCCCAGCACGGAGGTCTCCTGCATGCCCGTGATGGCCAGCACGGGCACGTGGTCGAGCTTG
Source organism: Nonomuraea mesophila (assembly GCF_004352805.1). Taxonomy (NCBI): domain Bacteria; kingdom Bacillati; phylum Actinomycetota; class Actinomycetes; order Streptosporangiales; family Streptosporangiaceae; genus Nonomuraea; species Nonomuraea mesophila. Next base: position 22,026 of record NZ_SMLD01000114.1, on the reverse strand, counting down.
GCGTCGTAGAGGCCGTTGAGCAGGTGGATGCCGCCGGGCCCGGACGTGGCCAGGCACACGCCGATCCGCCCGGTGGCCTTGGCGTAGCCGGTGGCCATGAAGGCGGCGGCCTCCTCGTGGTGGACGAGGACGAAGCGCACCCGGTCGCGGTGGCGCCGAAGCCCTTCCATGATGCCGTTGATGCCGTCCCCCGGCAGGCCGAAGACGGTGTCCACGCCCCACTCCGCGAGCCGTTCGATCAGAGATTCCGATGCGATGCGAGCCATGCGACCGGCACTACCCCGCGGTGCCGTACGCAGACGCTTTTACGAAGTTCCTTGTCATTTCCAGGCATTCGCGGGTAGTGGAGCGCCATGCGCATACTGGTCACGGGAGCCACGGGAACGCTGGGCGGCGGGCTGCTGCCCGCGCTGTTGAGGGCGGGGCACCAGGTGCGCGCGCTGAGCCGGAAGGAGCGGGAAAGCTCCGGCCGGATCGAATGGGTCTGGGGCGACCTCATCTCCGGCAAGGGCGTCGCGGACGCCGTGCACGGCGTGGACGCGATCGCGCACCTCGCCACCAGCGGCCCCAAGGGCCGCGGAGCCGTGGACGTGCCCGGCACCCACCGGCTGCTGCTCGCCGCCCGCCGGGCGCGGGTGCCGCACCTGCTCTACACCTCGGTCGTCGGGGTGGACCGCGCCGCCATCGGTCACCTCCGTCACAAGCTGGAGGCCGAGCGCCTGATCGGGGAGAGCGGGATCGGCTGGACGGTCCTGCGCGCCACGCGCTACCAGCAGTCCCTCGACCAGCGGCTGCGGGCGCACTCGGCCTTCCCCGTGATGCTCGTCGACCGTTCGCTGCCCTGGCAGCCGGTGCACACGGGCGAGGTGGCCACGCTGGCGGCCTCGCTGCTGGCGAGCGGCCCCGAGGGCAGGGAGTACGAGTTCGGCGGGCCTGAGGTGATGAACACCGAGGACCTGGTGAGGACCTGGCTGGAGGCCAGGAACGTGCGCCGCCCGTGCCTGCCCGTGCACTACCCGGGCCGGCTGTACGCGGCCCAGCGGGACGGCGAGCTGACCACGGACGCCGACTCCAGGGGCATCATCTCCTGGCGCGACTACCTCCACCCCGCGCCGCCCGCGTTGTCGGACGACTTCGCCTCCGAGCACACCGCCTCGCCCACCAGCCCGGCGAACCAGCCGGAGAACGACCCTGACCTGCACGTTTACGGCGGTGACGAGGGCTACGAACGGCCGACACGAAGCTAGCCGAATGCCCCGTTCTGTTACACATCGTCCACTTGCTCCACATATGCCAGTAATAGACAATGTGTTCGGTGACGACTGGCATCCCGCTGACCGAAGACTTCGCCAACGGCGGCGTCTCCTTCTGGTACCGGCAGATCGGCCTGCCCGCCCGGCGGCCTCCACTGCCGGGACCGCGCGACTACGACGTCGCGATCGTCGGCGGCGGATACACCGGCCTGTGGACCGCGTACTACCTCAAACAGGCCGACCCCGGGCTGCGGATCGCGATCCTCGAGCAGGAGTTCGCGGGGTTCGGCGCGTCCGGGCGCAACGGCGGATGGTTGTCGGCCGAGTTCGCCGGGTCCAGGAAACGGCACGCGAAGACGCGCGGCCGGCAGGCCATGATCGACCTGCAGCACGCCATGTTCCGCTCGGTCGACGAGGTCATCGCCGTCGCCCGCGACGAGGGCATCGACGCCGACATCCACAAGGGCGGCCTGCTCCACGTCGCCACCAACCCCGCCCAGCGGCGCAGGCTGCGCGCCGAGCTCGCGGAACTGCGCGGATGGGGGTACGGCGAAGCGGACATGCGGCTGCTCGGACGTGACGAGCAGGCCGAGCGCGTGCAGGCCGCCGGCACGCTGGAGGCGACGTACTCACCGCACTGCGCCCGCATCCAGCCCGCCAAGCTGGCCGTCGGCCTGGCCGCCGTGGTCGCCCGGCTCGGCGTGGACCTCTACGAGAACACCACTGTGACCGAGCTGCGGCCCCGCAGCGGCGGCGCGAAGGCCACGGCGGTCACCACGCGCGGCGCCGTCACCGCCGACTACGTCATCCGGGCCACCGAGGGCTTCACCGCCGGGCTGGCCGGCCAGCGCCGGCAGTGGCTGCCGATGAACAGCTCCATGATCGTCACCGAACCGCTGCCCGCCGAGGTGTGGAAGCACCTCGGCTGGGCCGGCAACGAACTCCTCGGGGACGAGGCCCACGCCTACATCTACGCCCAGCGCACCGCCGACGACCGCATCGCCATCGGCGGCCGGGGCGTGCCCTACAGGTTCGGGTCGCGTACGGACCTCCGCGGCGCCACCCAGCCGCAGACCGTCGCGCTGCTGTGGCGCATGCTGATCAGACTCTTCCCCGCGGCCGCCGACGCGCGGGTCCAGCACGCCTGGTGCGGGGTGCTCGGCGTGCCCCGCGACTGGTGCTCGACGGTGCACCTCGACCACGCCGGCGGGCTCGGCTGGGCGGGCGGCTACGTCGGCAGCGGCGTCACCACGGCCAACCTGGCCGGCCGCACCCTGCGCGACCTGGTGCTGCGGCGCGACACCGAACTGTCGCGGCTGCCGTGGGTCGGGCGGCAGGTGCGGCAGTGGGAGCCCGAGCCGCTGCGGTGGGCCGGCGTGCAGCTCATCTACGCCCTCTTCCGCGCCGCCGACCGCCACGAGAACGAGCGCGGCACCACCACCTCCGCCTACGCCCGCCTCGCCAACCTCATCTCCGGCCGCTGACCCTTTCATCCCTGGCCGGGATGCCACGGGTCGTAGTCGACCTCCAGCGGCTCCTGCGCCGGCCGCTCCTCCTCCGGCACGTGCTGCAGGTTGACCCGGATGCGATACCACACGCTGCTGCGCCCCCGCATGCCGTCGACCAGCACGTCGGCGGGCTCCAGCCGCGCGGCGACCTCCGGATGACGCGACTTCCACCGCTCCAGGCCCGCCATCGCCTCGTCCTTGTGCTCCGCCCTGGCGATCTCGATCACCGGCTTCGTCTGCTGCCTGCGGCCGCTGCCCTTGGGCGGCCTGGGCGCGGGCCCGAGCTCCTCGGCCAGTTCCAGCAGCCCGTCGAGCGCGCCCGCGTGCAGATCCATGTCCTCCCACGGGTCGCCGCGCTCGGCGAGGCGCCCCGGCACCGTGGCGACGGTGAACTCCTCCGGCCGGCAGCCCGGCACCTCGTCCCACGTCAGCGGCGTGGACACACGGGCGTCGGGCACCGCGCGCACGGAGTAGGCGGAGGCCACCGTGCGGTCGTAGGCGTTCTGGTTGAAGTCGACGAACACCCCGTGCCGCTCCTCCTTCCACCACCGGCTGGTGGCCAGGCCGGGAGCCCGCCGCTCGACCTCGCGGGCGACCGTCTCGGCCGCCTTGCGCACCTCGGCGAACGACCATCGCCGCTCGATCCGCGCGTACACATGGAAACCCCGCGACCCGGACGTCTTGGGCCAGCCCACCAGCCCGTGATCATCCAGCACCTCGCGCGCCACCTGCGCGGTGGCCAGCACGTCGGCCCACTCCACCCCCGGCACGGGATCGAGGTCGATGCGCAGCTCGTCGGGCCTGGACAGGTCGTCGGAGCGCACCGGATGCGGGTTGAGGTCGACGCAGCCCAGATTGACCACCCACAACACCTGCGCCAGGTCGGTGCACACCACCTCTTCCGCGCTCAGCCCGGAACGGTATTTCAGCTCCGCCACCTCGATCCACGCCGGCCGCTTCGCCGGGGCGCGCTTCTGGAAGAACGCCTCCTCCTCGATGCCGCGTACGAACCGCTTGAGCACCATCGGCCGCCCGTGCACACCCCGCAGCGCCCCCTCACCCACCGCCTGGTAGTAGCGGATCAGGTCGAGCTTGGTGAGACCGGACCGCGGGAAGACCACCTTGTCCGGGCTGGTGACACGCACCTCGCGCCCGGCGACCTCGATGTCAGGCATACGGTCACGATACGTTCCGCCCCCGACACTACCGGGCGCTCACCCCCGCGCGGCGGCGCGCGGCAGGCGCAGCAGCTCCCTCACCCGCGCCGCCGCCGCATCCACCAGCGCCCCCGGCAGCGACCGACGCAAGGACCGCACCTCCGGAGTGGCCGCGGCGTCCGACAGCGCATCGGGCAACGCGGCGGCCAGCTCGTCGATCCTGTCCCAGAGCGCATCGCAGTCCAGGTCGAGCCGCTCGGCAAGCCGTCGCCACGAGCTCCATCCGACGGACTTCAGCCGATATTCACGCCCGATCTTCATCGCCAACTTGATCTTGTGCGGGTTCATCACGTCCGGGTACGGGAGGGCTGAAGAGATGTCGTACAGCGGTGCCGGCCGTACCTGATCGCCGGAGAGCAACACCGAGTAGTTCTTGGCATGTCCGTCGGTCCCGGCCAGCAGCCAGGTGAAGATGAGAGCGTCCACGAACGCGCGCACCGACTCGTGAGCCTCCGTGGAGGGCTGCACCCGGCGGAACAGGGCGGCGACGTCCTCCGGGCCGGGCCCTCCCTCGCTCTGGTACTTGTGCACGGGATGCAGGCCGAGTGACTGGCACAGGTCCTCCTGATGCACCCGGACCCACATGTCATCGATACGGACCCGGTCGTAACGCTCGACGACCACCGCGGTCTGGTCGCCGAACGTGCGGATCTCGGTCCGGGCCGCCGTCAACCCCACGGCGCGGGCGGCCGCGAGGCAGAGGTGTTCGTTGACATCCTGGTCGATGAGATCCGGAATGGCCGGCTTGATGATGTGCGTCGTGGGGATCCGCCCCCACGTCCGGCCCCACTTTCCTCCTTCGCGCAGCAGAGCCACTTTGGCCTGCACTCCAGCGAGGCTGAACTGCCCTTCTTCATGGCCGGGATGCCACGCGGCGGAATCGTGGTGGAGACCGCGTATGATCTGCGCGATCCCATCGTCGTCCAGCCATTCCACACCGCCTACGTCGAGAACCCGCCCGTGATCGTTCAAGGGGACAAACTGCACCGCACCCGCACAGTCCATTCCCACATGTCGCAGCAGGGCGACCGGGTTGGCGGCGGACACTCCGTGCTCCCGCGCCCACCTGGACAGAACGGCGGGATTCTCCGGCAGCAGCCCCCAGAGGAACGCTGCCACCTCCGGCCCTTCATGCGACTCCATGTCCGGGGTCAGTGACAGCGACAGTGGGGTGGCCTTGGGCAACCAGCTCCGCACCGCCATGTCATAGGAGAACCGGATCCGTCCCATGGCGTCTTGCGCCAGCTCGCCGACACAGACGCCGTTCAGCAGAACCATCAGCGTACGGTCGGGCATCAGGGGTTTCTCCGTACACGGCACCTCAGGTTGTCATCGGTCGGCGACATCAGCGTACTTGTCACCCTTCGGTGACGCTACGTCATTCCTCCAGCGCTCGCGGCCCTTCGGACACCCCTCCGGCCTTCATCCGGACACACGCTAACGTGGGCGGACGCAAGACAATCGGGGTGGAAAGGACGATGTCATGGTTCGGCGCTGGAGCCCGCCCGAGGTCGGGGCGCCGCTGGCGAAATATCACCATCTGGCCGCGGCACCCGCGGACTCGGAGCTGCTCTTCATCGCCGGCCAGGTCGGCACCGACGCGACCGGAACCCTCGTGGGGAGCGACGCGGCCACCCAGGCCCGCCAGGTCTTCGCCAACATCGAGGCGCTGCTCGCCTCGGCCGGGTCGGGACCGCAGCACCTGCTCCGGCTGTTCACCATGGTGGCGGGCACGGAGCACCTGGCGGGCTTCCGCTCGACCGTCGAGGAGGTGTTCACCGGCTGGTTCCCGGACGGCGACTGGCCCGCCAACTCGCTGATCGTGGCCGCCGCGCTGGCAGCCCCGGACATCGTGGTCGAGGTGGAGGCCGTGGCGGTGGTTCCCAAGCACTCAACAAACTGACGCCCTTTACAATGTAGATTCGTACGAAAAAGGGCTCGAACCTCTCCCCGTTCGGTGCCAGGCTGGGGCTCGTGAGCGACACGCAGACCGTGGTCCTGGTCGAAGGGGTCAGCGACAAGTCGGCCGTCGAAGCGCTGGCCGAGCGCCGCGGCGTGGATCTGGCGGCCGAAGGCGTCGCCCTGGTGGCGATGGGCGGCGCCACCAACATCAGGACGTACGTCGGCAGGTTCGGCCCTCGCGGCAGCGATCTCCGGCTGGCCGGCCTGTGCGACGCCGGCGAGGAAGGCGACTACCGGCGCGGCCTCGAACGCGCCGGCCTCGGATCCGTACCCAGCCGGAGCGGCCTGGAGGCGCTCGGGTTCTTCGTGTGCGTCGCCGACCTGGAGGACGAGCTGATCCGCGCCCTCGGCACCGCCGCGGTCGAGGCCGTCATCGACGCCGAGGGCGAGCTCGGCGCGTTCCGCACCCTGCAGAAGCAGCCCGCGTGGCGCGGAGGCAGCACCCATGACCAGCTACGCCGGTTCATGGGGTCGGGCAGTGGCCGCAAGATCCGTTATTCGGCCCTGCTCGTCGCGGCGCTCGACCTCGACCGTGTCCCCCGTCCGCTCGACCTGCTGCTGACCCACCTGACAGGCAGCCGGAGACGGTGATCCTCGCCGGGCAGGAGAGTTCAGGGCTCTCCGAAGGCGCCGTGCCGTCCCGCCCCGGCAGCGAAGCGGGCCGCCCCGGCAGCCGCGTCCGGCAACGAGACCAGCCCGTGCCGCAGCTCGTTGCGCATCGCCTCCTCCTCCCCCAGCCCCTCCTGCTCCAACGCCGACAACCGGTCACCGCGCAGGCACGCCTGCGGGAACCCGGCGATCTCGCGCGCCAGCTCCTCCGCGTGCCACCGCGCCGCGCCCTCCGGCACCAGCCGATTGGCCAGCCCCCACGCATACGCCTCCCGCCCCTCCACCGGCCGCCCCGTGAGGATCATGTCCATCGCCCGCGACGCCCCGACGAGCCGGGGCAACCGCACCGTGCCACCGTCGACGAGCGGAACACCCCACCGGCGGCAGAACACCCCGAACACCGCCCCCTCCTCGACCACCCGCAGGTCACACCAGAGAGCCAGCTCCAGCCCGCCCGCCACCGCATGCCCGGCCACGGCGGCGATGACCGGCTTGCCCAGGCGCATCCGTGTCGGCCCCATCGGGCCGTCGCCCTCCTCGCCGACCCGGTTGTCCAGCGCCTTGAGATCCGCTCCGGCGCAGAACGTGCCACCCTCCCCCCACAACACCGCCACCGCCGCATCCGAACGCTCGAACTCACGGAACGCGCCGGCCAGCGCGGCGGCCGTCTCCCGATCGACCGCGTTACGCGCTTCCGGCCTGCTGAGCACCACGGTGGCGACCGGCCCCTCACGCTCCAGGCGCACCGTCATACGAGCCTCCTTCGCCGAATCCGCCGAGCGTACGCCCACCCCCTGCCTCGGACCAGCCCCGCTTCTACAGCAGAGCACCCGCTTCGCACACCGTGCACCAGGACGTGATCGAGTAGGTGGGCATGCTGCCCCCCACGCAGCGACTCCCCCAGGCACGGGTGCTCATCGACATGGACCGCTACTTCGTGCTGCACGCGCCCCGGCAGACCGGCAAGACCACCACCCTGCGCACCCTGGCCTCCGAACTGACCGCCGAAGGTGACACCGCCGCCCTGCTGTTCTCCTGCGAACGTGCCAAGACGGCCGGCGACGACTACCCCGCCGCCGAGTCGCTGCTGCTGGATGCCCTGCGCGAGGCCGCCGAACGGACGGGATGGCCCAAGAAACTGCTACCGCCGGACCCCTGGCCACAGGTCACACCCGGCAGCCGGTTCGGCTCGGCGCTGAGCGAATGGTGCCGCCGCAGCCCACGCCGGGTGGTGCTGTTCCTCGACGAGATCGACGCCCTGCAAGGCAACAGCCTGATCAGCATCCTCAGCCAACTCCGCGACGGCCACAACGCCCGGCATGAAAGGCATCCGTTCCCCGCCTCCGTAGCGCTGTGCGGCATGCGTGACCTGCGCGACTACAAGATCACCTCCGGCGGCGACCCCGGCCGCTCCAACCCCGCCAGCCCGTTCAACATCGTCGCCAAGTCACTGCGGCTGGGCGACTTCACCGCCGACCAGATCGGCGAGCTCTACGACCAGCACACCCAGGCCACCGGCCAGGAGTTCACCAAGGACGCGATCGACCGGGTCTTCGAGCTGACCCAGGGACAACCCTGGCTGGTCAACGCCCTCGCCCACGAGATCACCATCAAAATGGGGGCAACCGAAGCCATCACCGCCGGACACGTGGACGACGCCAAAGAACGGCTGATCCGCCAGCGTGCCACCCACCTGGACGCGCTCGTGGCCCGCTTGCACGAGCCTCGGGTCAAGCGCGTGATGGAACCCGTGGTGGCCGGGTCATTCCCCGACGTCGACGTCACCTTCTCCGACGATCTGTCCTACGTGCGCGATCTGGGCCTGATCAAGCAGAAACCTCCCTTGGAGGTGGCGAACCCGATCTATCGGGAGGTCATCCTGCGGGTGCTGGGAGCCCCGTCGGAGCAGTACGTGATGGTGAACCCGCGCAGCTTCGTGCAGCCGGACGGCCGCTTCGACCTGGCACGCCTGCTGGAGGAGTTCGTCGTGTTCTGGCGTGAGCACGGCGAGGTCCTCATCCAGCAGGAGGGCTACCACGAAGCCGCCTGCCAGATCATCCTCATGGCCTTCCTGCACCGCCTGGTCAACGGCGGCGGCCACCTCGACCGCGAATACGCGGCCGGCACCAAACGCCTCGACGTCCTGATCCGCTGGCCCTACACCGGCCCTGAAGGCGAGCGGTTGATGCAACGGGAAGCGATGGAGCTGAAGGTCTGGCGGGCGGGCAAGGACGACCCTCTGCCCGAGGGTCTCGCTCAGCTCGACCGGTATCTGGACCGGCTCAGCCTCTCCACCGGTGTGCTGGTCATCTTCGACCGCCGTCCCGAAGCCTCACCGTGGAACGAACGAGGAGACTTCGAGCAGGCGACCACTCCGTCCGGCCGCCAGGTCACCGTTCTGCGCGGATGACGGAAGCGACAACCGGTCAGCCGGGTCCAGTGGCCATGCTGACCTCCGATATCGACATGGCCCGGCTGTGCGGCGACCATGTCCAGCTCGTCGGTATCTGATCAGACCCGCGCCGACACTCACATCTTGAAGTGGGTCCAGCCCGCGCGCCAGGTTCCGTACTTGGTGGAGTGCGCACTCCCGCAGGTGCCTGAACGACTACACGTGTGCTTTCCCTGCTTCAGGCGGCTGACCTTGCCGCGTTCGAGGCCGTAGTAGGCCTGCCACCACTGCCAGTTGTTGGGCCCCGTCGCGTACCTCTTGCTGCACACCGCTTCGACGCGGGCGAGGTTGAAGGCCCGTTGCCGCGCGTAACTGTATCCCGTGGGGATTCCGAAAATCATTTTGACGTGGCGCTCGTCGTATTTGTGGCGTGGGATGACGGTGTCGTACGCTTTCGCCTTGGTGCCCTTCTTGCACGGCTTCCCGGCACCGCTCCATTTGGTGTAGAGGTGGTACCCCGGGGACGCGGATGCCGCTGATGGGGCGACCACTGCCACGCCCGTGAGGATCATGGACGCTGCCAGTCCCACGGCGATCCTTCTGGCTGCTGACGTGGACGGTTTCCACATGATGCTGCCTTTCGTCGAATGACGCCAACGGCACGACCATACAAATGCGCGGTATATCCGAGGTATGCCAGTGCCGCGTTCCTCAGAGGACGGAACTGTCGTCGAGTCATCCGGCGCCCGCATTGCTCAGGGGCGCAGCGTTCCGCGATTCGGTGTGAGGCATCGCCGCCGCGGCAGCCGTACTGCCGGCAGCCGCCTCTGGCAGTACAGCCGCTGATCTTGGATACTTGCGTCATGTTGAAGAGTGTCAGGACCTTCTTAGGGATTCTGCTCCTCGGAGTCCTGCTCCTCGGGTGCGGTGACGTCGGCCAGGACGCGACCGCCGCATCCACCGGACCTTCCCCCAATTCCAGCGCCACCCGGGCCTCGCAGAGCCCTGCGGCCACAGCGACGACCGCCCCGGCACGGCCATTCACCCTGCCGAAGGACTGTGACGATCCGCGGTTGGCCGCGGCCATGGGCGCACTGATCAAAGGCAAGAAGTTCGACAAGCGATACGACTCGGCCGATCATGTGACCTGCTCGTGGGGGAAGAAGATTCCCACGGCCGGGGTGACGATCGCGCTTCCCTCGGCGAAGCCCAAATATAAGGATTTCCCCGAGGTCGAGGTCTCGGAGCTGTCCGCGCTCGGCGTTGAAGCGCAGTCCGGCGGGACCGAGATCGCCGTTGGCGATCGAACCCTGTACACCCAGGCGTTCGTGGTCAGCGCTCCGCAGTTCCGGCTCACCGTCGATCAGATGAGCGAGGAACGGCACGACGACGACCTTCGCGAGGCAGCCGTCGCCCTCACCACCTGGTTGACGTCATAGCGTCCCGGCTCACGACACCCCCAGTTCCCGGCTGCTCCCCACCTGGAAGGAACGGCCGGTGGGGACCAGGTCGAGCCTGCTCACGGTTTCGTCGGCGTTGAGGCGGAACACGCGGGCGCCCGCGGAGGTCAGCGTTTCCAGGGCGACGGCGCGCGCCCCGCTGCCCGATGCGGCCGACAGGAGCGTTGTCATCAGGCCGGATGGCCACTCACCCGTGGTCATCTCGGCCGAGTTCAGATGTGGTTCTCGCGGCCAGACGTGATCGAGCTTCCATACGGTCGCGACCTTGCGCATCTCCAGGATCGCACCGCCGCGACGGTAGTCGTGGCTGGATCCGCTGCTGGTGGTCGTCTGGCCCCAGACCAGTACGGCGACGCGATCGGGCCGGGCGGCGACGATCCCGCTCTCGGCCGGCACGGCCTTGCGCACGATTTTCTCCTCGCGGATTCGCTGCGCCTGATCCTGGAGCCGGCCGGTGTACTCGACATTCGCCCGTCCCGTGGCCACAGCGTCCACCGCCTGGAAATCCTTGTCGAGGGTCTGGTGGGCGAAGCTGTTGACAATGCCGTAGGCGTTGCGCGCCGCCTGCTCGGCCTCCTCGGCGTACAGCGGCGGCGGAAGCAGCCTGGCCGGGGCCGCGCTCGCTTGTGCGGCAGGGCTGCCGCTCTCGCCCTTCCACAGCACCACCACGCCGCCGCCACCGCCGGCGATGACGACGACCGCCGCCACCGCGATGACCCAGCTCCGCTTCCTGGCCGGTTTGCGGGCCTGCGACCGGATCGGCGGCCCGGCGGGATCCATCGGTGCCTGGTCGACGAGGTGGTAGAGGAGATCCTGAGCCGACGGACGGTGCGCCGGGTCTTTGGCCAGGCACACCGTCAGGATGGAGCGCAGGAAACCGTCCAACTCGATGTCCGGGCCCAAGTCCGGGTCCTGGTGCAGAACGCGGTAGACGACGCTTTGCACGCTGTCGTCGCCGAACGGAGGACGGCCCGTCGCCGCGTATACGATCGTCGCGGCCCAGGAGAAGAGGTCGGCGGCGGTCCGCGGCGGGTGCCCGGCCAACTGCTCGGGCGCGATGAACGCCGGAGTTCCGGCGATGGGGGAGTCCGTGGTGGCGCCGCCGAGGGCGTGAGCGAGGCCGAAGTCGATGACACGGGGGCCGTCCGGGCCCATGACCACGTTGCGGGGGGTCAGGTCCAGATGGGCGATATCCGCGCGATGGATCGCGGTCAAGGCGGTGGCGGTGGCGACGGCCAGGCGTTCCAACGCCTCGCCACGCAGAGGTCCCTCACTACGGACCAGTTCGTCCAGGGATGGGCCGGGCACGTACTCGGTGACGATATGCGGCGGATTGTGCGTCAGGTCGGCGTCGAGCACCTGGGCCGTACAGAACCCGGAGACCCTGCGGAGCAGGTCGAGTTCGGTCGCCATGCGGTGCCGGGCGGCCTCGTCGGAGATCCAGGGGAGCGTCTTCACCGCGACCTGCCGTCCGTCGTCCCCCGCGGCTAGGAAGACGACGCCCTGGCCGCCCGCGGCGAGCCGGCCGAGCACCCGGTAGCGTCCGATCCTCTCCGGATCGCCGCGACGGAGGCGGGCGGAGGTGCTCATTTCGTACGCCGCTGGAACAGGGACCGATTGTCCTTCGGCGACGTGACGTCCTCAAGCTTCCATCGCCCATCGACCCGGCGCAGATGCAGCCGGTAACCCACGACCTCGTGCTCCGGGGCTTTGGCGGAGTCCCCGAGGTGGATGAGGGTCGCGGAATCGGGGCCGTCGAACCGTTCGAAAGCCGTACCTATGTCCCGGTACTGCCAGGTCCACCAGTCGGGCACCTGCGCGTCGGGGAGCGCGGCGAGTTCCCGCCACCACCGCTCTGCCCGTCCGGTGGTGCAGCGGCTGAAGAAGTCGGGGCGTTCTTCCAGGCGGGGCCCGTTGATGAACGCTTCGGTCTGGCAGCGGGCCGCGTCGGTCACCATCTGCCGCGCCTGCGCGGTCGGCCAGGCGGCGCCTGGCGGAGCCGTCGAACCCGATGATGTGGTTCGCGCGTAATCCATCTTCCATCCGCCGCCCGAGGGAACCATTTCGGCGAACAGCAGGGGGTCGCTGGCTTCCGCCGGGGTTCCGTTCCTGGTGATGGCACTGAGCCCGGTGACGATGATCGACACTCGCTGAGGCGACGCCCAGACGATGCCCGCCGCGGTCGCCCGTGCCGTCTGTTTCGCCTTCGCGGCCACCACCGCGCTCCTGGAATTGTCGATGAGATGCTGGTAGTCCTGCGCCGCTACTCCGGACAGCAGCGCCAGTGTACGCCGCGCCGCGTCGTCGTAGTCCGCGTGGTCGAGGCTGTACCACGCTTCGAAGGCCGTACGCGCCGCACCCGCCGCCGCCAGGGCGTACGCCGGAGGCCCGCCGGCCGCCGGAGGGGGCGTGACCTTCGCTTCCTCTCGGTCCTGCGCGTACCAGAGCACCCCCGCGGTCAGGGCCGCCGCCGCGGCGACCGCGATCGCCGCTGACATCACCTTGCGGGATGTCTTCAGCGCTCGCGCAGGTAATCGTCGGCCACGGCGGGGCTCGGTCTGAGGAACGACACCGACGTCCATGATGGACAGCGGGAGCTCTGCAGCCGTGGGGCGGTCGGCGGGGTCCTTGGACAGGCAACGTTCCACCAAGGGCCGCAGATGCGCCGGCAGGGAGGTGAGGTCGGGCGGCTCGTGGAGCACGCGGTACAGGATGGCCGGCAAGGTGCCGCCCTCGAACGGTGAACGGCCGGTGGCGGCGTGCACGATGGTGGCGCCCCAGGCGAAGATGTCGGCGGCGGGGCCGAACTCCTCGCCCCTGATCTGCTCCGGGGCCATGTAGCGGGGCGTGCCCACCTGAGCGCTGGCGAGGGCGGCGCCGTCTTGCAGAACGCGGGCGATGCCGAAGTCGATGACCCGCGGGCCGTCGTGTCCCAGCAGGACGTTCTGCGGTTTGAGATCGCGGTGGACGATGCCCGCCCGATGGATCGCGATGAGCGCGGTGGCCGTCGCCACCGCGAGCCGGTCAAGCTCTGTTCCCATGAGAGGGCCGTGTTCGGCGACGTGGGCGTGAAGAGACGACCCGGGAACATATTCGCTGACGATGTAGGGCGGGTCGGCCGTCACATCGGCGTCGAGAACCTGCGCGGTGCAGAAACTGGAGACGCGACGGAGAACAGCGAACTCGCGCTCGAACAGGCGGCGCGCATCGGAGCCGACGTCGGCGTTGATGACCTTCAACGCCACCTGGGCACCGTCTGGGGCATTGGCCAGGTAGACGACACCTTGGCCGCCGGCCCCCAGCCGTCCCATTACCGTATAACGCCCGATATGCCGCGGATCACCCGGAAGTAGGGCTGCACCACTCATCACCGCACAGATTAACGGTCGTTCCACCTGCTCGGCCAGCCTGGCGAGTGATCACGAAAGGTATCGGGTCTGACGTTTCGCCGGAGCCTCCCCTCGAATAGGCGCTCAGCTTGCATGAGCCGATCCGGCCCCCGGGCCGCGGAGCACCATACCCGGTGCATAGCCCGCCCCGAGACGGAAGTCGTCCGCCTGCCGGCGGTCGACCGTGAGCATCCCGTTGACGAGCACGAAATCGATGCCGCTCGGCGCGGCCGGCGCGTCGAAGGTGGCGTTCTCGCCGACGGTCGCCGCGTCGAACACGACGACGTCGCCGTACGCGCCCACCCGCAGGACTCCGCGATCCGTCAGGCCCATCAGCGCGGCGGGCACCGCGGTCATCTTCCGCAGCGCGGTCTCAAGCGGCAGCGCCCGCTTCTCCCGCACGTACTCGCCCAGAACCTTCGGGAAGGCGCCGTAACTGCGCGGATGGCACGGCGTCAGCCAGGGCTGGTTGAATCCGTCAGTGCAGATCGCGAGGTACGGCACGGCGAGGTAGCGGCGGACGGTGTCGTCACTCGTGCTCAGATCCGTCCCCATGACGGCGTCGTCGCGCTCGTCAGGAAGCATTTCGAGGATCAGGTCCGCGACCGCCTCCGGAGTGGCGTCGCCGCCCCGCTCGGTGAGGATGCGCGACAGCGGCGCCCCCTGCCACCGCCGCCCCGTGCCGTCGGTCCAGTCGAACACCACGACCAGGTCGCCGTTCCCCTGGTGATAGCGCATGATCCGGTCGACGATCCCCGCCTTGATCTGCCGGAAGCGGCCCGGGTCGCGCAGGTGGGTGCCGATCAGGGTGGGCTTGCCGGCGGCGAGATGTTCGCCGGGGACGAATATGGACGGGTTCCAGCCGAAGAAGGGGTAGGGGTACTGGTCACCGGCCACGTCGATGCCGTCGGCGCGCGCCGCCTCGATGGCGGCGATCACCGCTTCGGTCTTCCACCAGTTGCAGGCGCCGTCGGATTTGAGGTGGGAGAGCTGGACTCGCGCGCCCGAGTCGCGGCCGATCCGGATCCCCTCCTCGACTGCGGCGAGCAGGTGGTCGCCCTCGCTGCGCATGTGGCTGGCGTAGAAGCCCCCGGACTGCGCCACGACGGACGCGCACCCGATCAGTTCCGCGGTGCGCGAGGAGATCCCGGGAATGTATTCGAGCCCGCTCGACATGCCGAACGCGCCGGCTGCCATCGCCTTGCCGAGCACGTCCTTCATGGCCTGGATCTGCTCGTCGGAGGGCGCCTCCTGATCGGCGGGGATTCCGCAGGAGGTCCGTACGTATCCGTGGCCGATGAGTGTCCCGAAATTCACTGCGGGCGACTGTTCGTCCAGGCGGGCGAGGAGGCTCCCCGGGTCCATCGTGGTCATTCCGCAGTTGCCCGCGAGAACCGTTGTTATCCCCTGCATCAGATAGTTCTTGAAAAGCAGGTGGTCAGGGTCGTCGAAAAGGTCCAGATCGGTGTGCGTGTGGATGTCGACGAATCCCGGGCAAACGATTTCGCCGGCCGCCTCGATGACGTCGGTGCCCGGGCCGACCTGCCGCCCGGCGCCGTCCCGGTCACCGACGTAGCTGACCTTCCCGTGCGAGATCGCCAGAGCCTCGGCGTACGGCCGGGCGGGATCCATGGTGATGACCGAGGCGTCGAGAATGACGGTGTCGGCCGGTCCGCTTTCCGTGAACGCGCTCACGTGAACCTCCATTGTCGGTTGTCCGGGTCGAGCCGGCTGATCGGGACGCCGAGCTGCTCGGCGGTGAACCTTGCGAGGAGATGGCGTGCCGTCCGGGCGGTCATGTGGCTGTAGCCGAGGGTGGCTCGCAGGGCAAGGCTCTCGGAGATGGCGACGTAGCGTTCGCAGACCTCTTCGATGAGCGTGACCGGGGTGAACGTTCCGTCCTCGACCCCGGCGCGGAACACGTCGAGCACCGCGTCCGCCCACCGTTTGGACATGCGGGCGCACTCGTCGAGGAAGGCGGGATGGCGGCGGACCCGGCCCCAGGCCTCCAGCCACAGCAGATATTCCTCATGGACGCCGCCCTGGTCATCGGGGACGCTCAGTTCGAGCAGGCGGCGGACGTGCTCGATGGCGCCCACGTTCTCGTCGCGCAGGCGCCGCAGCGTCTCGTGCAGTTGGTCGCCCGCCCAGCGGAACGCCGCGAGCAGCGCCTCGTCCTTGCTCCGGAAGTAATAGTGGATGCTCGCGTTCGAGACGCCGGCCTCGCGGGCGATGTCCGAGATGCGCGTGGCCTCGATGCCGCGCTGCGCCATGATCCGGCAGGCGGCGATGCGGATGCGGTCTTCCGGGCTGCCCGGGTCAGGGGCCCGGTCGGGACGCGAATGGCCCTGCTCCCGCCAGCGGCCCACCAGCTTGCGCAGCAGGTCGACGTCCTTGCCTCCGGCCTGGATGATCTCTTCGAGGCGCCGCGTCATTCGCCAGGCGCGCCGGTAGTCCAGACCTAAGGCCCCGGCCACCCGGTTGGGCCGGATCTTGCCCGGTGTGTCCAGCACCATGACCGCGGCGTCCAGCCAGGCCGCCAGCCGTACCGGCGAGCCGGCGAACGGGGTGGCCGAGGCGGGGTAGACGTGCGTGCCGCAGTGGTCGCACGCGTAGGCGCGCCGTCGCGAGATCCGGTGGAACGTCCTGCTCGTCCCGCACCGCGGGCAGCGCGACGTCCCGCCGTCCGGTGCGTGGAGGACGGTCCAGAACAAGGCCAGGGCCGCGTCTTCTCTGCCGGCGGCGTCTGAGGCCGGGAGATCCATACTTGCCTCTGCGGGAATCTAGATCGACGTTAATTCCGGAAAATGCAAGGAAAACAATTCCTTGACAGGTTATCGCGGCAAATGCGATGGTTTGCCGCACCAAAGATATTCCAGTAGAAGCACCAGGAGTCACTGACGTGCGGAGCGGAAGTTCACCGGCGGCACGATTCATCACCCGGCTCACGTGGGACACGCTGCCCCGCGAGGTGATCGACCGCGCGGTCATGTGCCTGGTGGACACGCTCGCGGCCATGCTGGCCGGCCGTACGGCCAGGTCAGCCCGTATCGCCGCCGACCTCGCGCACGACTGGTGGCCGGCCGGCGCCGCTTCGTCGATCGTCAGCGGCAAGCGTCTGGCCCCTGGCGGCGCCGCCTTCGCGAACGCGGTCGCGGCGAACGCCGTGGACGTCGACGACTGCGGCATCTACACCTGGGGACACCCAGGAGCCCAGGTCGTCCCCACCGCACTCGCACTCGCCGAGGAGCACCGGCTCAGCGGGCGCGAACTGATCACCGCGATCGTCGTCGGGTACGAGATCGCCTTCCGGGCCGGCCGCTGCCTCAACCACGAGCAGAGCGCGGTCCATTCGGCCGAGCGCACCTACCGGGCCTGCGGGTCATGGGGCTCGGTGGCCTGCGCCGCCGTCGCCTGCCACGTACTCCGGCTCGACGAGGCCACCACCAGGCACGCGCTGGGCATCGCGGAGTACGACTCACCCGACCTGCCGATGATGCGGGCCATCGACACGCCGGGAATGGTCAAGCACGGCGTCGGGTTCGGCGCGCTCACCGGCCTGCTGTCGGCGGACCTCGCCCGGCGCGGCTTCACCGGGATCGAGCCCGGGCTGGACCTGGCGGAGTTCCGGCCGTTCGCCGACGATCTCGGCCACGACTACTACCTGCCTCACGGCATCACCTGGAAGCGGTTCTCCAGCTGCGCCTGGACTCACCCCGCCCTGCTGGCGATCGAGGAGCTGCGCACCCGGCATCCGCTGAAGCCCGAGTCCATCGAGCGGGTCGTCATCGCGACCTACCCCGACGCGGCACGGCTCGGCACGCGCCTTCCGGAGACGACCGAGGAGGCACAGTTCAACCTGGCGTGGCCGGTGGCGGCGATGCTCGTGGACGGCAGGGTCGGGCCCGAGCAGATCGGGGACTCGCGTCTGGGCTCCGAAGAGATCGCCGGGCTCTGCCGGCGGATCGATGTGGTGGTGTCGGAGGAGCTGAGCCACCGCTACTACCTTTCGGAGATCAACGCTCCCGAGGGGAGCGACTCGGCCGAGGTCACCGTCACACTGACCGACGGCACCGTCCTGTCCTCCGGCCGGGTCGACCACGTCCTCTATCCCGAGCCCGGCTGGACCCGGGACGAGATGCACGAGAAGTTCGCCTGGCTGGCCGCCGGCCAGCTGGAGCCGGCGTCCATCCCGCGTCTCCTGGAAGCCCTGGCCGGCGTGGAATCCGCCGACGACAGCTCCGCCCTCGTGCGTGATCTGGCGTCCTGCCTGATACCGGTGCCCATTGAGCAAGGAGCCCCGTCATGAGACGGCACCGACACATCCTGACCGCCATGGCCGCGACGGTCCTCTCACTCACCGCATGCTCGCTGGTGGGCGGCCCGCCCGCCTCCATCGGGGACAATCCGGCGACAGGCGGCGCGAGCGGCACCCCCGGCCCCACGACGTCGGTGAACGCCGACCCCGCCCTGCACGACCAGCTGCCGGAACGGATCAAGTCGGCCGGAGTGATCAGGGTGGCCAGCAACATCCCCTATCCGCCGTGGGAGATGTACACGACGGTCGGCGGGAAGCAGCCGACCGGCATCGACTATGACCTCTCCCAGGCGCTGGCGGCCAAGCTCGGGGTGCGCGCCTCCTTCGACCAGACACCCTTCGACTCCATGATCCCGGCGATCCTCGCCGGCAAGGCCGACATCGTCATGGCCGGCCTGTTCGACACCCCCAAACGGCGGGAGTCGCTGAACTTCGTCGACTACGCCGAGGACGGCTACTCCATGCTCGTCGCCAAGGGCAACCCCGAAGGGCTGAAGGACGTCACCGACCTGTCCGGCAAGACCGTGGCGGTGCAGAGCTCCACTTCGGAGGAGGCGGCGATCGACAAGCTGAGCGACCGGCTCGAGGCCGGGGGCAGACCCGGCGTCACGGTCGTGCGGTTCCCCGGTGACAGCGAGGCGTTCCTGGCGATCAGGAGCGGGAAGGCGGTCGCGCGCGTCCAGGCGACCTCGGCCGCCGCGTACGCGGCCAAGACCTTCGACAACGGGAACGCGTTCGAGCTGGTCCAGGCGCCGTCGATCACCGAACAGTTCGGTGGCGGCATGGAGGGCATCGGCGTGCCCAAGTCCGACCCCGAACTGCTGAAGGCGATACAGAAGGCGCTGCAGGCGCTGATGGACGACGGGACCTACCAGCAGATCCTCACGAAGTACGGCGTGCAGAGCATCGCACTGACCAAGGCGGAGATCAACCAGGGGAAGGTGCTGTGAGCCCCGCGGCGCCCCCGTCCCCCGCGCGAGTGCGACCGCCGGGCATCACGGTGGTGCCGACCCGCCGCCCTGGCCGGTGGGCCGCGGCCGCGTTCGTCGCCTACCTCCTGATCGCACTCGGCTGGTCGCTGTGGAACAACCCCAACCTCGACATCGCGACCGTCGGACAATATCTGTTCGCGCCTTCGATCCTTCAAGGTCTCATCGTCACCGCCGAACTGACCGTCGTCGCGATGATCATCGGGATCGTCGGCGGCGTGCTGCTCGCAGTGATGCGGATGTCGGACAATCCCGTGCTGTCCGGGGTCGCCTGGGTCTACATCTGGCTGCTGCGCGGTACGCCGCTCCTGGTCCAGATCATCTTCTGGGGGTTCCTGGGCGCCCTCTATCCCCATCTCTTCCTCGGGATCCCGCTGACCGGCATAGTCTTCGGATCCGTGCCCACGAACTCGATCATCGGCGCGGCCACCGCGGCCGTGCTGGCGCTCGCCACCCACCAGGCGGCCTACTGCGCCGAGCTCGTCCGGGCGGCGATCATCTCGGTCGACGCCGGGCAGCGCGAGGCGGCCATGTCGCTCGGCATGTCCGGGGGAAGCAGGATGCGGTTCGTCATCCTGCCGCAGGCCATGCGCGTGCTGATCCCCACACTCGGCAACGAGACCATCTCGATGCTCAAGATGACCGCGCTGGTCTCGGTCATCTCCGGCCAGGATCTGATGACCGCCGTCCAGCAGATCTACCAGCAGAACTTCAAGATCATTCCGCTGTTGGTCGACGCGTCGCTGTGGTATCTCCTGGTGACCTCGCTCCTGACCGTCGGCCAGCACTACGTCGAACGCCACTTCGGCCGCGGATTCGGTGGCGGGCCCGCCACCGGTGCGGCCCGTCGGAGAGCGGGCAGGCGGGCGGACGCCGGGCCGATCGTCGAACCCGTCTCCGAAACTGACGAGGTCGTCGAACCCGCCCCGGGCGACGAGCCGATGGTGCGCGCCGAGCAGGTGTGGAAATGGTTCGGCGACAGCGATGTGCTGCGGGGCATCGACATCACCGTCCACCCCCGCCAGACGCTCGTCCTGCTCGGCCCCTCGGGAAGCGGGAAATCGACCCTGCTGCGCTGCGTCAACGCCCTGGAGAAGATCGACTCGGGACTGCTGGAGGTCGACGGCGAACGGGTCGGCCTGCGCACCGCCGCCGACGGCCAGCTGCACGAGATGCCACCGGCTCACCTGTGCCGGCAGCGCACCCGTATCGGCATGGTCTTCCAGCGGTTCAACCTGTTCCCGCACATGACCGCCCTGGAGAACGTGGCGCTCGGTCCGCGGCGCGTCCTCGGTCTGCCCCGCGGGCAGGCCGAGGCAGAGGCCGAGCGGTTGCTGACCAGGGTCGGCCTGCGGGACAAGCTCGACGCGTACCCGGCGCAGCTGTCGGGAGGACAGCAGCAGCGGGTGGCGATCGCCCGCGCTCTGGCGATGAAACCGCACCTGATGCTGTTCGACGAACCCACCTCGGCGCTGGACCCCGAGCTGGTGGGGGAAGTACTCGACGTCATGAAGGACCTGGCCCGGCGCGGCATGACCATGATCGTCGCCACCCACGAGATCGGGTTCGCCAAGGAGGTCGCCGACACCGTCGCCATGCTCGACGGCGGCGTCATCGTCGAATCCGGCCCACCGGGCGCGTGCCTGGTGGAGCCGAAGGAGGAGCGCACCAGAGCCTTCCTTTCCAAGGTCCTCGCCTAAGCCCTCACCCAGCCCTGTCCTCTCCCAGTCACGGCGCATTCAGGAGGTCTCCGCAGTGCCCGAGGTCATCGTCGTCGGTGCAGGCGTCACGGGAACGTCGACCGCGTTCCACCTCGCCGAGCGAGGCGCACGGTCCGTCACCGTCATCGACGCCCGGCACGCTGGCGAGGGCATGAGCAGCCGCTCATCGGCCCTCGTCCGCATGCACTACACGTTCGAGCAGGAAGTACGGCTGGCCGTTGACAGCCTGACCTTCTTCCGCGACTGGCCGGAACGCGTCGGCCGGCCCTCGGTCTTCCACGAGTGCGGCTTCGTCCGCATCGTGTCGCCCGGCGAGGCCGGCTTGCTTCGGGAGAACGTCAAGATGCAGCGGGCCTGCGGCGCCGAGGCCGAGGTCATCACCGCCGACGACCTGCTCGAACTCGAACCGGGCTGGCGTGCCGACGACGTCGTCGCCGCAGCGTACGAACCCCGCGCCGGTTACGGCGACGGCGCCATCGTGGCCGGCGATCTCCTCTCGCGGGCGCGGGAGGAGGGCGTCGCCTACCGTCCCAACACCCGCGTCCGCGCCCTCGTCGAGTCCGGCGGCCGGATCCGAGGCGTGCGCACCGACCAGGGCGACATCATGGCCGATCTCGTCATCCTCGCCACGGGCGTCTGGACCCGCCCCCTGCTCGCCGCGGTGGGCGCCGACCTCCCCATCGAGCCCGAGTACCACGAGGTCGCCGTCCTGCGCGACCAGCCCGGTTCGCCCGCGGGCCGTACCGCTTGCATCGATTCCGGTACCCGCAGCTATTTCAGGCCGGAACCCGGCGCCGGCCTGCTCCTTGGCGACTTCATCGGCCCACGCGACGGCATCGATCCTGACGACTTCCCCCAGACCCCCCGCGACGACAGCGTCGTCGAACTGGTGGGACGGGTCACCCGCCGCGTCCCCGCGCTCGCGTCCGCCGGCATCTCCCGCGGCGTGACCGGTGTCTACGACATGTCGCCCGACGCGCGACCGATGCTGGGCCCCGTCGCCGGTCTGGAGGGGTTGATCGTCGCCGCCGGCTTCTCCGGCATGGGCTTCAAGATCTGCCCGGCGGTCGGCCGCGCCCTGGCGGAGCTCACTCTGGGCGAACAGCAGACCGTGGACATCTCCGCGTTCTCACCCGACCGCTTCGCAGCGGGAAACCCCATCACGCCCCCGTACGCCTATGCCGACGATTGACGGACGAGGGTGGGAG
>NZ_SMLD01000113.1:0-30958 GCF_004352805.1 Nonomuraea mesophila | reverse complement strand
GGGGGCGGGCCGGCCCCGCCCGGCCCCGCAGCAGCGTCAGGCGCCCGCCCACCAGAACCCCGTGGACCCGCTGATGTCCCTGGGCCGCGACGATCACGGCGATCCGGAGATGACCCGCCCCTACGTCGGGGACCCCATGTTCTCCACGGGTGAGCGCCTGCGCCCGGAGCAGCCGGACTACCACGAGAGAAGCGACCGCAGGGAGTGGTGAGGGCCGCCCGCCGCCCCTGCCCACCGCAGGGAGTGGCGAGGGCCGCCGCCGCCCTTGCCCACTGCAGAGCGTGGTGACGGCCGCCTGCCGCACCTGCCCACCCCGCAAAGCGTCGTCTGCGCGTCCGCGTCCACCGCGTCCACCGCGTATGTGACCACGGCCGTTCCGCCGCGCGGGCTGCCCGCGCGCAACCTCCCGCGCCACGGGTGCTGCCGTGGGCGTCCTTCCGCGGTCATGGGTGCCGGCGTGGGCGTCCTTCCTGCGCCACGGGTGCGGCGTGCGCGTCTTCCTGCGCCACGGGTGCCGCCGTGCGTGGGGCACTGCGCCCTCCCGGGTACGCTCACGGCGGGGTGATCGGGCCTAGGGGGAGGAGCGCCGGTGAATCCCACCATGGGCCTGCAACTGCTGATGGCCGGCTACGCCGCCGCGGTGCTGACGGTGACGATCGCCGCCAGGTTCGTGTGGTTGTTCGCGCTGACGCCCCTCGGCAACCTGCTGCGCGGGGGCGAGCAGCCACCCTCCCGGCGGCAGGTGACGCTGCTCGGGTGGGCGGGCATGCGGGGTGTGGTGTCGATGGCGGCGGCGTACGCCATCCCGCCTGAGGTGCCCGAGCGCGACCGTGCGATGTTGCTCTTCCTGACGTTCACCACCGTGATCGGCACGCTCCTGATCCAGGGCACCACCTTCCCCGCGCTGATCCGTCGGCTGCGCGTGTCGAGTGACCAGGAGGAGTACGAGGACCGCCTGGCCGCGGCGGCGGCTCAGCAGACGGCGCTGGAGGAGGGGCTGGCGGAGCTGGACCGGCTGCTCGCGGGGCGCGACGAGCCCGACGAGATCGAGAAACAGGTCATCGACCAGCTGAGGGAGAAGGCGTGGCGCCGGTCGATGTCGGCGTGGGAGCGCCTGGGCGGCGGCAGCGGGCAGGACGGCGCGGAGACTCCCAGCGCGCTGTACCGGCGCCTGCGCCGCGAGATGTTGCAGGCCGAACGCCGGGTGTTCGTACGCCTGCGCGACGAGCGCCACATAGAGGACGAGGTGCTGCGCGACCTGATGGCGCAGCTCGACCTCGAGGAGGCGATGCTGGAGCGCTAACCCATCCGGCTGTCCACGAAGCACCAGCGCCACTGCTCGCCGGGCTGGTAGGACTGCATCACGGGATGGCCGGTGGCGTTGAAGTGCGCGGTGGCGTGTCTGGCCGGCGAGGAGTCGCAGCAGCCGATGTGACCGCACTCAAGACAGCGCCGCAGGTGCACCCACCGGCCTCCGTCGGCCAGGCACTCCTCGCAGCCCTCCGGCGTCCTCGCCGCAGGGTCGTCGGCGTGGGAAAGGTGTTCGCACGTGGCCATGGCTCCATGCTATGACCCGCCCCGCCGGCGGGCTCCCGCAGGGCGGCCTTCCGCTCGCACGCCGTGGTGCCCTTCCCGCCGTCCTCGCCCGGCGAGGGGAACGGGGAGGTCACCGCTCGACCGCCGGCCGGACATCCGGCCGCGGGCATGCGCCTCAGCGCCACTCGATGAACACGGCGGTGTCACCGAGCGTGGCGAACGGCCCGGTCCGCTCGACCTTCTCGGGCGTCGATCCCGGCTCGGTGCCGGAGATGAAGTGATCCCTCGCGGCGCCCTTCGCGGACAGGAACACGAACCGCTGACCGTCGGGGGAGATCACCATGGGCTCGTTCCGGTGGTCGTTCTCGGGAACGATGGGCGCTCCGGGTTCCGCCCCGGGGGTGGTGTCGACCGTGGCGAACCTGTCGTCCTGCGTGTCACGCAGCACCATGTCGTCGTCGACCCAGCCGTCGCCGCAGGGGATGGATCCGCCGTCCACGAGGTCGGGACCCACCGCCTGAGCCTCGGGCGGAGCGTCCAGGACACGGCCGCCTGCCAGGAGGCGCTTGCCGTCCGGCGAGAGGAAGGCTTCGCCGGCCAGCACCGCCCTGCCGCCCTCCAGCGTGATCATGTCTTCACTGATGACCCCCTTGAACTCCAGGTGGTCGACCGCCTTGTGGTCCCCGGTCAGCGGGCGGCTCGCGACGCGGTCCTTGGTCTGCTCGAAGTTGCCGTCGGGCGCCCTGTACGTGAACCAGATCACGCTTCCGTCCCGCGCGAAGGCCGCGTTGTGCTCGTGCGGGGTGTTGCCGAAGTCCTGGTTTCCCGTCAAATCAATAAATTTGCCCGCGCGGTCTACATATCCGACATGAGTGGCCTCGGTCTCCGGGTCCTTGGTGACCACGGCCATTTTCGTGAAGTCCCGGTCGAAATCGAGCGGATGGCGGTCGCGTCCCCCACGTCGGTGGGCTGGCTGTCCGGCTCGCACAATTCCCTGACGGCGGTGATGGGGCTGTGCTTGTCGGATTCGACCACCGCCGTGGCCGGCAGCGGGAACTCCGCATGCGCCATGTGCTTCCAGCTCCGCGGGTCCCAGTCGTCGACGAGGACGGCCGTGCGGTTCCCCGGTGAGCAGACGGCGGTGATGAGCATGTTCTGCCGCGCGAAGTCCCCGCTGACGGAGGTCTCCGCGGAGATCTCGGATGGCGCCTGGCCGGCGTCCGTTCCCGGCTCGCCCTGGTCCGCTTCCGCGGAACAGCCGGCGAGGCCCGCTGTCAGGATCAGAGAGAGAAAGGCCGCCGTTGCCCGTGGCGCGTCGATCATTCGTGTGCCCCTGTCAGAGTTCGGCTCGCATCGGTACCCAGGGCTTCCACGCCCGCTCACCTCATCATGGTGCAGGCGAACCCGATATCGCTCGAAACTCGCGTCACAGGGGCATACTTGACCGAAAAATCCTTTATCCGCTATTCGATATTAAATCCCTATCGCTGTTCAATGTCGCAAATGTCGAGCGGAGAGGCCACGCCGCGCCGCCGGGGTGACGACAGGCCGTACGACCCGGTCATGCTCGGCGTGGCCCCGCTCATCGTCCTGGAGCGTCCTCCGGGTCCGACTGATCCCGCGTCCCCGGGGTTTCCCGGTCCCGCCGCTCCTGGTCCGCCGGGTCACCTCCCCCAGGGCGGCAGAACTCGGAGCAGCCGCCGAAGCGGGCCTGGTCCATCGGCGTGAACGGCGTCGGCGCCACGCGCCTCAGCGCCGCCGCCATCGTCTCCCGCCAGATGGGGCCGGGCACGCTCGCGCCCTGCACCGCACCGTGGTAGCGCCCGCCGAGCCTCACCCCGACCAGCTTGTGCCGCTGGGAGCCGCGCGGGTCCCCCACGCTCACCGCGCCCGCCAGGTCGGGGGTGAACCCGGCGAACCACGCCGCCGCGTAGTCGTCGGTGGTGCCGGTCTTGCCCGCCGCGTCCCTGCCGATGCCGCCGACGCCGCTCATCGTGCCCTTGGTGAACACGCCCGACAACACGGCCGAGGCCGCGTCCGCGACGGCGGGGTCGAGGACCTGGCGGCATTTCGGCCGGTAGCGGGTGGTTTTGCCGTTCCCGTCGGTGACACGAGTGATCGCCATCGGAGCGCAGTAGCGGCCGCGCGCCCCGATCGCCGCGTACGCGTTCGCCACGGTCACCGGGTCCATCTCGTTGATGCCGAGCGTGAACGTCTCGTACTCCTGCAGCTTCTTCCCGTCCGCGCGGCGGATGCCCAGCGACTCGGCCATCGTGACCGACTCGCACAGCCCGACCCGCTGCTCCAGTTCCATGAAGAAGGTGTTGACGGAGTCCCATGTGCCGGTGCGGAGAGTCTTCCAGCCCGGTGAGCCCTCGTCGTTGGTGACCGTGTGCGTGGGGTCGCCGACGTTCTCGCCCGCGCAGTTCCTGAACGCGGCGTACCCCGGCGCGCGGTATCCGGCGCCCGCCTTGAGCCCGTCGTCCACCTTCATGCCCTGCTTCAACGCGGCGAGCAGGGTGAACGTCTTGAACGTGGAGCCCGCCTGGAACCCGGTCCCGCCGCCGTGCGCGGCGTCCGCGACGACGTTGTACGAGATCTCGTTCCTGTCGGCGCCGCGGCCGTAACGCCTGCTGGCGGCCATCGCCCTGATCGCACCGGTGCCCGGCTGGATCAGGGCCTCGGCGGCCACGGCGTGGTCCGAGGGCCTGACCCACTTCTTGATCGCCCGGTCGGCGGCGGCCTGCGCGGCCGGGTCGATCGTGGTCCTGATGGTCAGGCCGCCGCGGTTGAGCGTGGCCAGGCGGGCCTCGGGGGTCGGGCCGAAGGCGGGGTCGCTGAGCAATTCGTGCCTGACATAAAGGCAAAAATACGGATATTTGCTGGATTCGCAGCCCCCGGGAAGCTTCGTACCCTTGTACCCCAGCGCGGTCGCCTGGGCCTTCGCCGCCTCGGCCGCCGTGATCCTGCCCAGTTCGGCCATCCGGCCCAGTACGACGTCACGCCGCGCCCGCAGCCGCTCGCGCTGCGCCCTGCCCAGGTTGGGGTCGGTGGCGTTGGGATCCTGCACGGCTCCGGCCAGCGTCGCCGCCTGGGGCAGGGTCAGCTCGGAGGCCTTGACGCCGAAGAAACGTTCGGCTGCCGCCTCGACGCCGTAGGCGCCGGCGCCGAAGTAGGCGATGTTCAGATATTTCTCGAGGATCTGGTCCTTGGTGTATTTCTTCTCGACCCCCATGGCGTACCGCAGTTCACTCAGCTTGCGCGCGTAGCTGGCCTCCACGGCCGCGCTGCGCTCCTCGTCGCTGCCGGCCGAGTTGAGCAGCACCTGCTTGACGTACTGCTGGGTGATGCTCGACCCGCCCTGGCTGACCTTGCCCGCCCGCAGGTTCGCGGCCAGCGCGCGGAGCGTGCCCTCCACGTCGATCGCGCCGTGCTCGTAGAAGCGGTAGTCCTCGATCGAGACGATCGCGGTCTTCATCACGTCGGCGATCTCGTCGAAGCCGACGACCTGGCGATATTCCTCGTAGAACCGTGCGATCTCCTTCCCTCTGGCGTCCCGCATGATCGTGACCTCGGCCGGCGGCGGCTCGACCAGGTCGGCGGGCTCGAGGTTCACCCCGTCGGCCGCCGCCACGAACCCGAACCCCGCGCCGCCCACGGCGGGCAGGGCGAGCCCCGCGACCAGCACGCCCGCCGCCGCCCCCACGGCGGCCAGGCGTGCGACCTGCGTCCCCCGGCGTGTCATCAGAGCCTGCCGAGCCCGCGGGCCAGGACTTCGGCGGTCTTCGCGATCGTCTTGTCGTCGGCGGCCAGGCCGGGCCTGCGGTTGGTGTAGATGGCCATGATGATGGGGGCGGCGGCCCTGTTCGGCCAGATGACGGCGATGTCGTTCCCGCCGCCGAACCCGTCGGAGTTGGTGCCGGTCTTGTCGCCGATCGTCCAGGTCTTGGGCAGGCCGGCGCGGATGCGGGCGTCGCCGGTCGTGTTCGCGATCAGCCAGGCGTTGAGCTGGGCGCGGTCCTTGGCGTTCAGCGCCTTGCCGTACGTGACGGCGCGCAGGTCGCGGGCGATGGCCGACGGGGTGGTGGTGTCGCGCCGGCTCTTGGGCGTCCAGTCGTTGAGCTCGGTCTCCCAGCGGTCGAGGCGCGAGACCCGGTCCTTCAGCGACCGGAAGTACCGGGTCAGCCCGGCCGGTCCGCCGATCTGCTTGAGGATCATGTTGCCCGCGGTGTTGTCGCTCATCGTGATGGCGGCGTCGCAGAGCCCGGCCACGGTCATGCCGTCCTTGACGTGCTTCTCCGTGACGGGGGAGTAGTCCACCAGGTCGCGGGCCGTCCAGCGGACCCGCTTGTTCATCAGCCCCGGCTGGGAGGTGCGCGCCTTGTGCAGCACGGCCGCGCACGCCATCGTCTTGAACGTGGACAACAGCGGGAACCGCTCGCCCGATCGGTACGCGATCGTCCTGCCGGTGGCGGTGTCGATCGCGTACGCGCCGATGCGCCCCTTGAACGAGGTCTCCAGCGCCCGCAGCTCCTTCGTGGCCCGGGCCTGCCCGGGCACGCCCGTCGTGGCCGAGGCCGTGCCGGAGACGAGGCCGCATCCCAGGAAAGTGATCGTCAGAGCGGTCGCCGTCGCCGCCCGGAGGTGTCGCATGTCGAATCCTTCGCTGTCATCCGTCAGAGGGCAGGAGCAAAGCAGATGCGATCAGCGGATGTCTAATAGCGATATCGCGAAGGAACCGATATCCGATCACGCATGACGCCAGGTCAGCAGCACCATGCCGCCGGCGGTGACCAGCCCGAGCGCGTGCAGGCACAACGTCGGGACGATGCCGAGCACGCCGCCGAGCACCCCCGCCGCCGCCATGCCGGCCAGCGCCGTGGCCGCCTGCGCGCTGCCCAGCAGGCCGATGACGCCGCCGCGGCGATCGTCGCCGGTGACGGTCTGGGCCAGGGTGGTGAAGCCCGCCATCGCGGCCGCGGCGGGCACGCCGGCCAGCACGATCAGCACGAGCGCGGGCCACAGCGCGGGCAGGGCGAGCGGGTAGGCGAACAACGCCAGGTCGGCCGCCCCGAACACGATCGTCCCCCAGCCGAGCAGCGCCCGCGGGCTCGCCCGGCCCGGGCGGGCCGCGACGACCAGCCCGCCGAGCAGCCCACCGACCGCCTGCACCGACAGGAACAGCCCGTAGGCGTCACCGCCGCCGCCGAGGACGTCGGCGACGAAGGGCGCGGCCAGCGTGGCGAAGATCCCCTCACCCAGCCCCGTGATCACCATGTACGCCATCAGCACGCGCACGCCCGCGTGGCCCATGGCCAGGCGGAGCCCTGAGACCCACTGCCCGCCCGCCGACATCGACGAAGCGGGCCGTCCCGGCGCGCGCACCGCCGCCAGCAGGGCCGCGGAGACGACGAAGCTCGCGACGTCGACGAGCACGACCGCGGGCAGCCCGCCCGCGCTGACGGCGACGCCACCCAGCATGGCTCCGAGCAGGCGGGCCAGCTGCCCGCTCTGTCCGTGCAGGGCGTTGGCGCGCACGAGCTGCGACTCGGTCACGACCTGCGGGAGCAGCGCCTTCTGCGCGGGAACGAGCACCGTGCTGAGCACGCCCGTCCACAGCGCGACGGCGTACACGATCCACATCTGGGCCGGGTCGCGCACCGCCAGCAGCGGCAGCAGCCCCAGCGCGAGCAGCAGGTCGGCGACCACCAGCAGCCGGCGGCGTTCCCAGCGGTCGGCCAGCATCCCGGCCACCGACCCGAGCAGCACGTCGGGCAGCCGGGTTACCACCAGCATGATTGCGGTGGACAGCGTCGAGCCGGTGAGCTGGTAGACGTGGAAGGCCAGGCCGGCGCTGATCGCCCAGTCGCCGGTCTGCGAGATCAGTCCGGCGGCGAGCAGGCGCCGGTAGTCACGGTTGCCGCGCAGCGGCGCCAGAGCCCCGGCCGGCGCCTCAGTCATCGGAGCCGGTGGGCGGCAGCGGGACCAGCACCTGCGTCAGGAGCACGGGCCTCGAGCCGTCGGGCTGCGCCGCCGGGTCGCCGACGCGGGCCATCAGCGGCTCCAGCAGCTCCGTGATGGCCGCGCCGACCGCCGCGACCTCGTCGGGCGTGGCGTGGAGGTAGATGTTGCTGACCCCGCCGGCCGAACGCCACGGCTCCGGCTCGTCGCGCCGCCGCTCGCCCCATTCGGCCAGCCGCGCCAGCGCCCGCTCCGCGATGACCTGCTCCAGCAGGCTCCTGGCGGCCGAGTGCTCGGGCTCTCGCGCGTCGTCCCACTCCTGGACGCGCTCGGTCACCTTCCACGGCCGCTCGCGCTCGTCGCGGGCCTCGGCCTGCTCCACGAAGCCGTACTTGGCGAGCTGCCGCAGATGGTAGGAAGCCAGCGCCTGGCTGATGCCGGCTTCGCGCGCGGCCTCGGCGGCGCTCATCGCGCCGGCCCGCATCAGCAGCTCGTGCAGCGCGAGCCGCACGGGATGGGCGAACGCGCGCATGGCCGCCGGGTCGTCGAGCCTGCGGCGTGAAGATTCCAAAGACATGCTTGGGATCCTGGGGCTCCGGCCGCTCGTATGTCAAGGGTTCCTTTGGGATTGCTGGAACGGCAACCCGGTGTGCGCGCCTCGCGTCGTGGCCTGCATGATGCGGAGAACGAGCCCGACTGGAGGACGCATGCCACAGCCCGATCACCCCTCGTTCTCACCCGCCGACGTGCGCCACCGGCTGGTGGAGACGCCCGGCGGCCGCATCCACGTGGCGGAGCAGGGCGACGGCCCCCTGGTCCTGCTCGTCCACGGGTTTCCCGAGTCGTGGTATTCGTGGCGCCACCAGCTGCCCGCCCTCGCCGCGGCGGGCTTTCGCGCGGCGGCCATCGACGTACGCGGCTACGGCCGCTCGTCCAAGCCCGCGCAGACGCACGCGTACCGCATGCTCGACCACGTCGCCGACAACGTCGCCGTCGTGCGCGCGCTCGGCGAACGGTCCGCGGTGGTCGCGGGCCACGACTGGGGTGCGCCGATCGCCGCCAACAGCGCGCTGCTCAGGCCGGACCTGTTCACCGCGGTGGCCCTGTTCAGCGTCCCGTACTCGCCGCGCGGGCCCGTCCGGCCCACCGACGCCTTCGCCCGGCTCGGCGGGGAGGAGGAGTTCTACGTCAGCTACTTCCAGCGGCCCGGGCGGGCCGAGGCGGAGATCGAACCCGACGTCCGCGGCTGGCTGGCGGGAATCTACGCGGCGCTCTCGGCCGACACGATGACCGCGGCGGGCATCTCCACCGTCCCCGAGGGCGGCCGGCTCTCCGACCGATTCCCCCAGGGCGGGCTGCCGTCCTGGCTCACCGAGGCCGACCTCGACGTCTACGCGGGCGAGTTCGAGCGGAGCGGGCTGACCGGTGCGCTCAATCGCTACCGCAACGTCGACCGCGACTGGGAGGATTTCGCCGCGTGGGACGGCGCCGCGCTCGCCCAGCCCTCGTTGTTCGCCGGAGGCGCGCTCGACCCGACCACGACCTGGATGGCCGGCGCCATCAAGGCCTTCCCCCGGACGTTGCCGGGCCTTTCCGCCTCCCACATCCTCGACGGTTGCGGCCACTGGATCCAGCAGGAGCGTCCCGGTGAGGTCAACCGCCTGCTCATCGGCTGGCTCGAAGGCCTCGCCGCCGGGTGATCCCGCACGGGAGATCGCGAATTTCGGACAGGTCTACAATCCGAAAAGCGGCGGTCACGCGGTGTGGCCGTTTGTTGGGTAGGGTCGGGCACATGCGCCACCTCAAAAGCCGGTTCCTGCCCCTTGCCGCTTTCGCCGTGTGCGTCTTCGCCGCCGGGTGCGGCGGGGTCAACGACACCATCGACAGGGCACAGGCGTGCCTGGAGGCGCCGAAGATCGTCACCGAACTGGGCACGCAGATCGCCAAGCTGACCAATGACCCCCAAGCCATGGACAAGGCGCTCGACGACGCCGCGACCAAGCTCAACGACGTGGCCGACCAGGCGGCCAACACCACGCTCAAGGAGGCCACCGACGACCTGGCAGCCACCCTGAGCGGCATCGACGTCTCCAACGTCAACGACGCCGTCGACGCGGTGCAGAAGGTCGGCACCGACTCCGCCGCCTACCTGGAGAAGGTCGCCCAGGCCTGCACCGGCTGATCCTCCGGACAGAAAGGGCAATCCCGGCTTCTCTAGGGGAAAAGTAGACGAATTACCGTTCTCTCATGGAACCCGACCCGCGTTTCACCTTGGCCAACGAACGCACCTTTCTCACCTGGCTGAGTACGGCGTTGGCGCTCAGCGCGGGCGGGGTGGCCATGGCGGCGGTGCCGGCCGACATTTTCGTGCCCTGGATCCGCATCACCCTCGCCGTCATGCTCGTCTCCCTCTCCGCCCTGGCCGCCGGCCTGGCCTACCCTCGCTGGCGCAACATCCAGCGCGCCCTGCGCAAGCAGGCGCCGCTGCCTCCCCCCGCGCTCGCCGCCGTCTTCGGCTACGGCGTCGCCGCCGTGGCCGTGATCGCCCTCGTCCTCATCGTCCTGTCCATCTGAGGCCGCGGGTGATGAAGGAGGCGACGGCGCCCGACGAGGAGATCTGGGACCAGGGGCTGCAGAGCGAACGCACCCGGCTGGCCTGGGTGCGCACGGCCGTGGCCCTCGCGACGGGCGGGCTCGGCGCGGCCGGCCTGTCCGCCAGGCACGACCTGCCCCTCCTCGGCGCCACGGGCTTCGCCCTGGCCGCGCTCTGTGGCGCCGTGCTGCTCATCAGGACGAGGGCACGGTTCCGCCGCGTCCAGGCCGCCCTGCACGGCGGCCGGCCCCTGGACTCCCGGCTGGACGTGATCCTCGCCTGGCTCGGCACGCTCAGCCTGGTCGCGGGCGCCGTGACCTTCGTGTTCACGGTCAGGTAGGCCGGGGTTGCGATCCGCCACGGGACGGGCGGACACTCGAAAGCGAGGAGGTGACCTCGTTGAACGAAGAACTCAGAACCGTGCCTTTCGAGTGCCGCCGCTGCTGGCATGTCTGGGAGGAGCAGTATCTGGTCAGGCGCGTCGACGACCGTCACGGCAACGAAAGGGAGGTGTGGCTGCGCCACGGCCTCCCCGCGCTCCCGCCCGGACCCGGCGTGATCTGCCCGCACTGCGGGTGCCAGGAGTCGACCAGGTTCCCTGACGGCTATCTGTCACGCCATCCGGAGCTCATCCCGGCGGCCGAACCCGGCGTGCCCGACCCGACGCCGCTGCTCAGCCCGGTACAGCGGCCGGCGCATCGACACCTTACGTAACGATTGGTGGCATTCCGTAGCGTTCGGCGACACAAAGGCTCGCCTTGCAGGGGCGTACGGAACCGGACGGACACTCGGGTCCGACATCGCAGTGCCGGCGTTCGCGTGCCGCCGCCCTGGTAGGGGGCGTGCGGCCCCGGTTGCGGCGCGTACGACGTGACCTCGTTCCCCTCCGGGCACCTGGCCCGCCATCCGGAGCTGGTGGCCGTGCCGGACGAGCCGCCGCCGGTGTTCGTGCCCGCCGCCCGGACGGGCAGGGCGCCCGCTGATCGAGCGCGCCTGCCCGGCAGGCTGATGATCGCGGTGGGCGTGCCGCTGGGCGTGTTCCTCGCGTACGAGCTGTACACCGCTGTCGCGGCGGCGGCACGCCCGCACCACTAGCTCAGGCTGTCGAGCCACGCCTGGTGCAGGCCCGCGAAGCGGCCGGAGGCGGCGATGAGCCGGGCCGGCGAACCGTCCTCGACGACCTCTCCGCGCTCCATCACCAGCACCCGGTCGGCGATCTCCACCGTCGAGAGCCGGTGCGCGATGATCAGCGCGGTCCGGTCGGCGAGGATCGTGCGCAGGGCGCGCTGGACCAGCCGTTCGCTCGGCACGTCGAGGCTGGAGGTGGCCTCGTCGAGGATGAGCACGGCCGGGTCGGCGAGGAACGCCCTGGCGAACGCGACGAGCTGCCGCTGACCGGCCGACATGCGCCCGCCCCGCTTGCCCACCTCGGTGTCGTAGCCGTCGGGCAGGCCCGCGATGAACTCGTGCGCGCCGATCGCCTTGGCGGCCTCGCGCACCTGCCGGTCGGTCGCGCCGGGGCTGCCGAACCTGATGTTGTCGGCGACCGTGCCGCTGAACAGGAAGTTCTCCTGCGTGACCATGACCACGGCCTGACGCAGGGTGGGCTCGTCCAGCGTGCGCAGGTCGACGCCGTCGAGCAGCACGCGGCCCTCGGTGGGGTCGTAGAAGCGGGAGATCAGCTTGGCCAGCGTCGTCTTGCCCGCGCCCGTCGCGCCGACCAGGGCGATGCTCTGCCCGGCCGGGATCGTCAGGTCGAGGCGGGGCAGGATCGGCATCTCCTCGACGTAGGCGAACCTGACGGCCTCGAAGTGCACCTTGCCGCGCGCCCCGCCCGGCGGCAGCGCCGCGGGCTCGCGCGGCTCGGGCACGGACGGCTCCTCCTCCAGCACGCCGGACAGCTTCTCCAGCGCCGCACCCGCCGACTGCAGGGTGTTGTAGAACTGGCTGACCTCCTGCATCGGCTCGTAGAACTGGCGCAGGTAGAGCAGGAACGCCGCCAGCACGCCGACCTTGACGTCGCCGTGCAGCGCCAGCCAGCCGCCGTAGAGCAGCACGCCGCCGATCGTCAGGTTGCCGATGAGCTTGATGCCGGTCATGAACGTGGCGCCGAGCTGCATGCTGCGGGCGTTCGCGCCGCGGAAGTCGTCGTTGAGCTGCTCGAAGATCTCCTGGTTGCGCGGCTCCCTGCGGAAGGCCTGCACGGCGCGGATGCCGGTCATCGACTCCACGAAGTGCACGATCACCAGCGCCACCGTCTCGCGCGTACGCCGGTAGACGATCGCCGACTGCCGTCGGAACCACTTCGTGAACAGCAGCAGGAACGGCAGCGGGACCAGCGCCACCAGGCCGAGGTGCACGTCGAGCACCAGCAGCAGCACCGCCGTGCCCGCCATGGTCAGCACGGCCTTGACCAGCGCGTCGAACCCCGACTGCAGCAGTTCGGCGATGGCCTCGATGTCGGAGGTCAGCCGCGAGATGACCCGCCCGGAGGTGTACTGCTCGTGGAAGCTCAGCGACAGGCGCTGGAAGTGGTCGAACACCCTTCTGCGCAGCTCCAGCAGGACGCCCTGGCCGATCCGCCCCGACAGGCGCAGGAACGCCTGCCGGGTGATCGCCTGCGTCACGGCCGCGGCCAGGATCACCCCGACCACGGTCAGCAGGACGGTGGGACCTGATCCCTGCTGGATGGGCGGGATGCCGGAGTCGATGCCGACGGAGACGAGGAACGGGATCGACAGGCCGGCCGCGTTCGAGACCACGATGATCGTGATCAGCAGCGCGATCTTCTTCCGGTACGGGCTCAGCAGGTTGCCCAGCAGCCGCCGCGAGCGCGCCCGCAGCAGGACGGAGACCTTCTCCGACAGCTCGTCCTGGTCCTCGGAGGCGACGCCGCGCCAGGACGTGGCGCCGGGCGCGTTCTGCGGGGGCGGCGGGGTGGTGGTCGTGGTCATCGCAGTGCCCCTTCCGACGCGCCGTCGAAGTCGGCGTCCTGGGCGAGCAGCTCGCGGTATTCGGGGACCTGCGCCAGCAGCTCGTGGTGCTGCCCGACGTGCGTGATCGTGCCGTCGCGCAGCAGCGCCACCTTGTCGGCCAGCAGCACGGTGGAGGCGCGGTGGGCGACCACGATGCCGGTCGCCTCGCGCAGCACGTGCCGCAGCGCCTCTTCCACCAGGGCCTCGGTCTCGACGTCGAGCGCGGACAGGGTGTCGTCGAGCACCAGGATGCGCGGCTTGCTCAGCACCGCCCTGGCCAGGGCGAGCCGCTGCCGCTGCCCCCCGGACAGCGACAGGCCCTGCTCGCCGATGCGGGTGTCGAGCCCCCAGGGCAGGTCGTGGACGAACATGGCCTGCGCGGTCTGGATGGCGGCTGCGAGCTCTTCCTCCGTGGCGTCGCGCCGGCCGAGCATCAGGTTCTCGCGCACGCTCATCGAGAACAGCGTCGGCTCCTCGAACGCGGTGGCGACCACCTGGCGCAGCGTCGTCAGCTTGAGGTCGCGTACGTCCTGCCCGTCGATCGTGACCCGGCCTGAGGTGGGGTCGAGCAGGCGGGGCACCAGCGCGGTCAGCGTGGTCTTGCCCGCCCCGGTCGCGCCCACGACGGCGACCGTCTCACCGGGCTTGACCTCCAGCCAGACGTCGCGCAGCACCGGCTCGTCGGAGTCGGGGAAGCGGAACCCCACCCCTTCGAAGCGCAGGTGGCCGCGGGGCCGCTCGATGGTCTCGGTGCCGCCCTCGATGGCGGGGACGGTGTCCATGACCTCCATCAGGCGGTCGGCGGACGTCATGGCCTCTTGCGCCATGGCGAGGATGTAGCCGAGGCTCGCGATCGGCCACACGAGCTGCAACATCAGCGTGGTGAAGGCCACCAGCGCGCCCAGCGTCAGCTCGCCCGAGCCGACGGCCAGCGCACCGAGCAGCAGGACGAGGGCCAGCGTGATGTTGGGGATGATCTCCAGGAAGGAGAAGAACCTGGCCGACAGGCGCACCTTGGACATCGAGCTGTCGTAGACCTTGAGCGCGGCGTCGTCGTAGCGGTCGTAGACGTGGTGGCGGCGGCCGAACGCCTTGATGGTGCGGATGCCGAGCGCGGACTCCTCGACGAGCGTGGCCAGGTCGCCCTGCTCGTCCTGCACCTGGCGGGAGATCTTGATGTAGCGCTTCTCGAAACGCAGCGACGTCCAGACGATGGGCACGGACGAGGCCAGCACCAGCAGCCCGAGCGGCCAGTACTTGTTGAGCAGCAGCACCGTCACCGTGGTCAGCTGCAGGATGTTCATGACCAGGAAGAGCATGCCGAAGCCGAGGAACCGGCGGATCGTCGACAGGTCGGTGGTCGCCCGGGATAACAGCTGACCCGACTGCCACTCGCCGTGGAAACCCATGGGCAGGCGCTGCAGATGCGCGTAGAGATCGTCGCGGATGCGGGTCTCCAGGCCGAGCACCGGCTTGACCTGGGCCCACCGCCTGAAGAAGATCAGCAGGGCTTCGACCACGCCGACGCCGATCGCGAGCAGGCCGAGGGGGAGCAGCCCGGCGGAGTCACCATGGGCGACGGGGCCGTCGATGACCTGTTCGCTGATGAGCGGGAGCGCGAGGCCGGCGCCGATGCCGACGAGCGCGGCCAGCCAGATGAGGACCAGTCTGGCGACGTACGGGCGGAGGTAGGACTTCATCCGCCACAGGGAGTTGGAGGACAGCAGGGGACGGCGAGGTTTGTGCGTATCGGGAGGCATCCCATCTAGGCTAATACGTCGGATCAACAGATTTTCTGTGGCCTAGAGGTGGGGTTCACGTTTCTGACGTGGGAAAACGTGAATGACCATGCACGCTACGACGGAGCATCACTTTTGTTGTGGTCTGTTGGGGAATGTTCCTCCGGGCTGCGCCACTTTGCGAGGATTCATGATCGACAGTACGGAACTGCCTCACCTGCGCCGCTGCGTCGAGCTGGCCAGGCAGGCACTCGAGGAGGGCGACGAGCCGTTCGGCTCGGTGCTCGTCTCCGGCGACGGCGCCACTCTGGCCGAGGACCACAACCGGGTGGCCTCGGGCGACCGCACCCGCCATCCGGAGTTCGAGCTGGCGCGCTGGTCGGCGGCGAACATGACACCTGAGGAACGCGCCGGCGCCACCGTCTACACCTCGGGCGAGCACTGCCCGATGTGCGCCGCCGCGCACGCCTGGGTGGGGCTGGGCCGCATCGTGTACGTCGCGTCGTCGCGGCAGCTGGCCGGCTGGCTGAGCGAGTGGGGCGTGCCCCCGCCTCCGGTGCGCACGCTGGCGGTCAACGAGGTCGCGCCGGGAGTGACGGTGGAGGGGCCGGTGCCCGAACTGGCCGGCGAGGTCCGCGAGCTGCACCGCCGCTGCCACGCCGGGTCCTGACCTGTGCCCGGCGCAGGCAGGGCACCCGGTGCGCCCGGGTGCCCTTCCCGCCGCTAGTACCAGTTGTGCGATCTGAAGTGACCCCAGGCGCCGCAAGGCCGGCCGTACCTCCCCTTGATGTAAGCCAGGCCCCACCGGATCTGCGTCTCGGGGTTGGATCGCCAGTC
Organism: Nonomuraea mesophila; assembly: GCF_004352805.1. Classification (NCBI taxonomy): domain Bacteria; kingdom Bacillati; phylum Actinomycetota; class Actinomycetes; order Streptosporangiales; family Streptosporangiaceae; genus Nonomuraea; species Nonomuraea mesophila. The sequence continues at coordinate 15,317 of NZ_SMLD01000113.1, read as the reverse complement.
GCGGCCCGCGCCCCGCATCTTGCCCGCGGGCAGAGCCTGCGGAATGCCGTACGCTCCGGACGATCGGTTATGGGCCCGGTGGTTCCAGTTGCTCTCCCTGGTCCACAGGTTGTCCAGGCAACGGAACTGCTTGAGGTTCCACGACCGCTGGACGACGTGTCCCAGAGCGATCCGCTTGTTCCTGCTGGTCGGCTTCTCAGGTGTGATCTTTGGTTGCGCTGTCGTGGTCCAGACCCGGGTCTTGATCGGAGGCGCTGACTCCGCCCGGGCCGGCGTGCCACCGAACGCGGTGAGCGCGGTGACGGAGATGAGAGTGCTGCTGAGCGCGCGTTTGCTGTCCAATTCGGTCCTTGCTGTCGGGTCGCGTGCGGACAGGCGCGCTGAGCGACGCCCACTGCCGTCCGCGTCCGTGGCTCGGACGTGGAGAGTCCGCGTGGCCCTCCGGGATTCCTTGGCACCGCCCGATCGTGCTGGGCGGCCCGGAGTGCGCCGCGACGTGTCCTCTAGCACGATTCCTATTACGCTCCGTAACCGTGGGTCATACGTCGCGACACGGCGTGGACAGGTGTTTGTGCCGCTGTTACGGATAAAGGGCCGGCTCGCTGGGCCAGGTTTGCCCGCCCCGTCGCGCATATGGGGCTCGCTTGCCGGAAAAGGCGGTCAATCCTGAGGTTTGGCCCTGGGCGAAGGGTGGGAGGGGGCGCTTTTCCGCGGCGGCGACGCGGCGTGCCGTCCGTCCACCCGGCGGATCCGAGCAGGCGGAAAGTCCCCGCCCGTGCGGTTCTGTAGGGTCGGGGCCATGAGTATCAGCGACATTCCGCTCCGCACCCTCGACGACGCCCCCACTACGCTCCGTGATCTCGCGGCGGGCAGGGCCGTCCTGATCGTCAACGTGGCCTCCCGGTGCGGCCTCACCCCGCAGTACGCCGGCCTGGTCAAGCTCCACCAGGAGTACGGCCCGCGCGGCTTCACGGTGATCGGCATGCCCTGCAACCAGTTCGCCGGCCAGGAGCCGGGCACGGCGGAGGAGATCCTGCAGTTCTGCGCGGCCAACTACGGCGTCGACTTCCCGCTGCTGGCCAAGGCCGACGTCAACGGCCCCGGCCGCCACCCGCTCTACGCCGAGCTCGCCCGCACGCCCGACGCCGACGGCGAGGCGGGCGACGTTCAGTGGAACTTCGAGAAGTTCCTGGTGGACCGTGAGGGCGCGGTCGCCGGCCGGTTCCGCCCCCGCACCGAGCCGGAGGACCCGGCCCTCACCTCGGCCGTCGAGAAGCTGCTGTAGGCGCCCGCCGGGGCGGGTCAGGCAGAACGTCATCGCATGTGTCATTCGAGATGGATAGTCCGAATTCACGTGTAGTGTTCGCATGGCTGCGGTAGGTAGTCGGGTGAGCCGGTCTGATGTTCCGCAGGGAGTTTCGCGATGACGACCAATCCGTACGCAGGATCGCCCTTCAGTTACGTGTCCGAACCGGCCGCGGCCCCGTACTCGATCGTCGAGCTGATGCCGGGCGTGCGCAACCTGTGCGAATACGTCAGGCTGGTCCCCGGCGAACGGGTGCTGCTGCTCATGGAGCACACCGTCGACCCCGTCGTCGTGCAGGCCATCGCCGCCGGGGCCGCCTTCCGCGGGGCCGACGTGCGCATCCTGTCCGTGCCGCCGTTCAGCGCCGGCGGCTGGGACAAGGACGCGCCGCTGCAGATCGAGACGGCCGCCTTCCACGAGGCCGACGTCGTGATCAGCGGCACCTGGTGGGGCGAGGTGCACACCGCGCCGCTGTTCTTCGACCAGATCAAGTCCCGCTCTTCCCGCTTCCTGTCGCTGCACATGACCGCCACGGCCGGCGCGCTGCTCACCGGCGGCCGGCTGCCCGCCGAGGTGTTCTACGCGCTGCTGAGCCGGGCGCTGCGGCAGCTGTCGGGCGCCGGGCGGATCCGGGTGACGTCCGGGCCGGGGACCGACGTGACCTTCTCCGGCCTGACCTTCGACCCCGACCCGGGCGCGCTGCGGCCCGGCGACTGGCGGCCCTTCCCGTACGGCGGCGCGAACTTCTGGCCTGCCGACACCGAAGGCGTGATCACGATCGAGGACAGCACGGTCACCGGCGTGCCCGGGGAGCCCGTGCGCCTCACCCTCGAAGGCAACCTGGTCCGCAAGATCGAGGGCGGGGCGGAGGCCGAGCGGCTGCGGCGCTACGCGCCCGAGGGTTTCTACATGCGCCACGGCCTGATCGGGCTGAACCCGAAGGTGCGGATCTCCGGAGGCACCCAGTTCGAGCGGGAGAAGCACGCCGGGTCCTTCTACTGCGGCATCGACGGCCTGACCGGCGGCGAGCCCGTCACCACCGGCCCCGGCTTCGCGCACTGCGACTGCCAGATGGACCGGCCCACCGTCACGGTGGACGGCGAGCTCTTCATCGAGCAGGGGCGGCTGCTGCTGCTCGACGAGCCGGAGATCCAGGAGGTGGCCGCGCGGTACGGCCCGCCGGAGGTCGTCCTCGACGACAACCCCGTGATGATCCTGCCCCGCCGCTACGCGGGCCTGCCCGCATAGCGGCGCGAGCCCCGTCAGCGGCGAGGGCCGCAGCTGCCCCTGATGATGAGCTCCGTGGGCAGCACCACGCTCCGCGCCTTCCTGGTGCCCGCGCGCAGGACGAGCTCCGCCGCCCGGTAGCCCATGTCGCGCCCCGGCTGTGCGATCACCGTGAGCGGCGGCGAGCACAGCTCGGCCCAGGGCACGTCGTCGTACATGACGAGGGACACGTCCTTCGGCACCCTCAGGTCGAGCTCCCTGGCCGCCAGCACGGCCGCCTCCCCGAGCACGTTGCCCCCGGCCACCACGGCCGACAGGTCGGGGCGGCTCTGGAAGAGGCCGGAGGCGGCGGCGTACGCGGAGTCGCGGCTGCCGGTGCCGAACACGATCAGCTCCTCGTCCACCGGCTCGCCGACGGCGGCCCTGAACGCGTCGGCGCGGCCGTCGTGGCCGGGCCCGCCGAGGAAGGCGATGCGCCTGTGGCCGAGGCCCCGCAGGTAGCGGACCGCCGTACGGATGCCGGCCCGGTCGTCGGCCACCACGGCCGGCACGTCGAGCGGCCGGGCCGGGGGAGCGGGCGGCAGGCCGTCGAGGGCCATGAGGTCGCCCACGGCCGACGGCCCGGTGTCGTCGGGGGACGCCTGGGCGGGCAGCCGGTCGGCGAAGATCACGGTCATGCCCGCCCGCATCGCCGGGGTCCACGTTTCCGCGTCTCCCGACGGGACCGCGATCAGGCGGTCCACGCTCTGTTCGATGAGCATGCCGATCAGGTCGGCCTCCTGCTCGGGGTCGCCGCCCGTCGAGCCCAGCACCACGGGCTCGCCCGCCGAACGGGCACAGGCCAGCACGCCCTCCGCCAGCTGCCCGTAGAAGGTGTCGGTCAGGTCGGGGACGAGCAGGCCCATGCCGCCCGTGCGGCGCTGGCGCAGGTTGCGGCCGAGCGCGCTGGGACGGTAGTCGAGCTGGGCGGCGGCGGCCAGGACCCGCTCCCGCGCGGCGGCGCTGGCCGAGCCGCCCGACAGCACCCGGGAGACGGTCGCGACGCCCACGCCGGCCGCCTCGGCCACATCCTTGATCGTCGCCCGCTTGCTCATGGAAACGATTCCATCATGGTTTCCGGAAATCGGGAAGGGCGGCATTCCGGCAACGGCTGGTCACGCTGTAACCCTTGACACCGATGTCCGTTTCGGGTGAGATGCTTGAAAACGTATCCACCCGCATGGGTTAAACGAACCAACATCCGGGCCACAGCCCTGGAGCGCGAAGGAATGTCATGGCATCCATCGTTCTGACGAACGTCGACAAGATCTACGCCGGTGGCGTGAAGGCCGTGAACGGGCTCAACCTGGAGATCAGGGACGGCGAGTTCATGGTGCTGGTCGGTCCGTCCGGTTGCGGTAAGTCGACCGCGCTCCGGATGATCGCGGGCCTGGAGGACATCAGCGGCGGCGAGATCGCGATCGGCGAGAAGGTCGTCAACCACCTCCCGCCCAAAGACCGCGACATCGCGATGGTCTTCCAGAACTACGCGCTCTACCCGCACATGACGGTCGAGGAGAACCTCGCCTTCGGCCTCAAGCTGCGCAAGATGCCGAAGGCCGAGATCCAGAAGCGCGTCGGCGAGGCGGCCAAGATGCTCGGCCTCGAGACCTACCTCAAGCGCAAGCCGGCCGCCCTGTCCGGTGGTCAGCGCCAGCGTGTCGCGATGGGCCGCGCCATCGTGCGTGAGCCGCAGGCCTTCCTCATGGACGAGCCGCTGTCCAACCTCGACGCCAAGCTCCGCGTCTCCATGCGCGCCTCGCTCAACACGCTGCACGAGCGCCTCGGCGTCACCACGGTGTACGTCACCCACGACCAGGTCGAAGCCATGACCCTCGGCGACCGGGTCTGCGTGCTGCGCGACGGCATCCTCCAGCAGGTCGACACCCCGCAGAACCTGTTCGACAAGCCGGTCAACCTGTTCGTGGCCGGGTTCATGGGCTCGCCCGCGATGAACTTCGTCACCGCCGAGCTCGTCCGTGGCGACGGCGGCGCCGCCGTCACCTTCGCCGACGTCAAGCTCTCGATCCCCGACTCGACCTTCACCGACAAGCCGGGCCTCGACCAGTACGTCGGCAAGAAGATCATCCTCGGCATCCGCCCCTCCGACTTCGAGGACGCCGGCTCGGCCGGCAGCCACGCCGACGGCTGGGCCACCCTGCCGGTCAAGGTGGAGGTCACCGAGGAGCTGGGCTCCGAGATCAACGTGCTGTTCCTCATCGACGCCCCGCCGGTCGAGCACAAGGACACCGTGGCCGCCGCCGACTCCGGAGAGGACGAGGAGGCGACCCTGCCGCTCGTGGGCGACAAGTCCCTGTGGACGGCCCGCGTCAACGCCCGCAGCCACGCGCGCTCCGGCCAGAACCTCGACCTGGTCGTCGACACGCACAACCTGCACTTCTTCGACACCACCTCCGGCCTGGCCATCGGCCACGAGGCCAACCGCTGAGTCTCCCGCAGCCTCCGATTCCCGGCCGTGAGCCCGCTCACGGCCGAACGGGCCCCCACCGCGACCCCCTCCCGCGGCGGGGGCCCGCCCTTTCCACCGGGGTCAGCGGCCGATCCTGGCCGACACCATGGCCTGCACGCTGCGCGGCACCAACCGGCCGACCGCGACGACGACCTTGTAGCGCAGGCTGGGGATCGACACGCTCTTGCCCAGCGCCAGGTCGCGCATCGCGTCGCGGACCACGTCGTCGGCCTTCAACCACAGCGGCCCAGGGATGCCCGAAGGGTCCATCCCGGCGCGCTGGTGAAACTCCGTCCGCACGAAACCGGGACACAACGCCATGACCTTGATGCGCGGATGGCCCACCGTGTGCGCGGCCGACTCACTGAAGCTCACCACCCACGCTTTGGAGGCGCCGTAGGTGCCGCGGGTGAAGAACGCCGCCGCGGACGCCACGTTGACGATCGCGCCCCTGCCGCGCTTGCGCATCGCGGGCAGCGCGGCCAGTGTCAGCCGCAACACCGCCTCGCAGTGCACCTTGAGCATGCGCAGCTCGTCCCCGACCGGGGCCTCGGGGAAGCTGCCGGCGTTGCCGAACCCGGCGTTGTTCACCAACAGGTCGACCCCGTCGCGCAGCCGGGACTCCACCCTCGCGATCCCCTCGTCGCTCGCCAGGTCGGCCGCCAGCACCTCGACGTCGACGCCGTAGCGGAGCCTGAGCTGCTCGGCGGTCCTGGCGAGCCGCAGCTCGTCGCGGGCGACGAGGACGAGTGAGAAGGCGTCGGCGGCCAGGCGCCTGGCGAAGGCGGCTCCGATGCCGGCTGTCGCGCCCGTGATCAGTGCGGTAGGCATGTCTGAACACTAACGTTCATGACAGGATGACGGCGTGCGCCACCTCCCGGCTGTACCCCTTCTCGCGCCCCTTCTCGTGGTCCTTCTCGTGACCCTCACCGCGTGCTCGGGCGAGGCCGCCTCGCCCGGCCCCTCCGCCGGAACGCCAGGCCCGGCCGCCGGGAGCACCTCCACCGGCACCCCGGCCCCGTCGGCGAGCGCGAGCGACACGCCGGCCGAGCGCGGCAGGCTGCGGTTCGCGAAGATCGGCGAGTTCGACAGACCCGTCGCGTTCGCCGTGCGCGAGGGCGACGACCGCCTCTACGTCGCCGAGCAGAGCGGCAGGCTGCGCACCTCCGACGGCGCCACGGTGATCGACCTGTCCGGCGAGGTGAGCGGCGGCAACGAGCAAGGGCTGCTCGGCGTGGCGTTCCATCCCAGCGGGCGGTGGGTCTACCTCGACTGGACCGACGCCCAGGGCGGCACCCACGTCACCGAATGGGCCTACGACGGCGCCAAGGCGACCGCCAGGCGTGACGTGCTCACCCAGGAGCAGCCGTTCGCCAACCACAACGGCGGCCAGCTCGCCTTCGGGCCCGACGGCCACCTCTACATCGCGCTCGGCGACGGCGGCGGCGCGGGCGACCCCCTCGGCAACGGCCAGAAGCTCGGCACGCTGCTCGGCAAGATCCTGCGCATCGACCCGCGCGGAGACCCGTACACGATCCCCGAGGACAACCCGTTCGCCGGCAAGAAGGGTGCGAAGGGCGAGATCTGGGCGTACGGGCTGCGCAACCCCTGGCGGTTCACCTTCGACCGCGAGACCGGTGACCTGTGGATCGGCGACGTCGGCCAGAACGAGTGGGAGGAGGTCGACCACCAGCCGGCCGGTTCCAAGGGCGGCGAGAACTACGGCTGGAGCCTGCGCGAGGGCAAGGACCGTTTCCACGACGGCGAAGGCGGCGACCTGACCGAACCGGTGATCGTCTACCCGCTGGGCGAGGACGGCAACTGCTCGGTGATCGCCGGGCCCGTCTACCGCGGCAGGAAGATCCCCTGGCTGCGCGGGCACTTCCTGTACGGCGACTTCTGCGCCGGCTGGATCAGGGCCGCGCCCGCCGGCACGCCCGGCCGGGCGGAGCAGGTCGGCGAGGTCGAGCAGCTGTCGTCGTTCGGCGAGGGGCACGACGGCGAGGTCTACGCGCTCAGCCTCCAGGGCCCCCTCTACAGGCTCGAGCCCGCCTGACCGCCGCAGCCCGGTGGGTCGCCGGCCGGGCCGCCGTTCCTGACCCGCTCGATCAGCTCCTCCACCTGGCCGTTCAACCGGGCGCCCCGGATCCACCCGGCGTAGTGGGTGAGGAAGATCGCCACCTCGCGCAGCTCGGGCTCGGTGAGGTCGCCCGTGCGCAGCGCGGCGTCGAGCTGGACGTCCGTCATCGTGTCCAGCCCCTGCCCGACCAGGAGCCCGAGAAGGAGCAGGCGACGCTCCCTGTCCGACAGGGCCGTCCTCGACCACACTTCGGCGAACTGGCGCTCGGCCATCATGCCGAAGGAGTCGACGGTCTCCATGGCGGGGTCTGTCATCGCGCGCTCCCGGGGGTCGCAAGGGATCCTCACATCTTTCGCTACCTCTTGAGTTGAGCCAATGGGGGTTGCACGAACGTTGCACCGCCCCGGAAGAAGCGGGGAGGCGCCCAAGGGCTTCACGCCCGGTCGTGTTCCTCGTGGGCGCGGCGCAGGAGCGTCATGAGGCTCTCCTCCTCGCGTACCCACCGCTTGTGCTTCTCCGGCAGGCTCCTGAGCTGCGCCTCCTCATGGAGCAGCCGCTGGTAGAGGTGTTCGCGCACCTCAGGGTCGCGCTCCACCTCCAGATACTCCTGCGCGTGCCGCCGCGCGGCGGAGACCGCGTTCTGCGCCCGCCCGCGCCCGCTGACGAGGGAGGCCACCACGGTCACGACCAGCACGCCGATGATCACCAGCAGGGACACCCCCGTGCCGATCTCGACGACCGGCACCGGCTCGCCGTCGTTGATGAACGGCACGTTGTTCTCGTGCAGGGCGTGCAGGATCAGCTTCACGCCGATGAAGGCGAGGATGACGGCCAGCCCGTACGACAGGTAGATCAGCCGGTCGAGCAGGCCGTCGAGGAGGAAGTAGAGCTGGCGGAGCCCCATCAGGGAGAACGCGGTGGCGGTGAAGACGATGTAGACGTTCTGGGTCAGGCCGAAGATCGCCGGGATGGAGTCGAGGGCGAAAAGGATGTCGGTGCCGGCGAGGGCGGCCATGACGAGCATCATCGGCGTCATCACCCGCCGGCCGTTCTCGACGGTGAACAGCCGGTCGCCCTCGTAGGTGTCCGAGGCCGGCAGCCACCTGCGGGCGAGGCGCACCATGACGTTGTCGCGGGGGTGGCTCTCCTCGCCCTCGGGCTTGAGCAGGTTGCCCGCCGTCAGCAGCAGGACGAGGCCGAACACGTAGAACACCCAGGCGAACCGGTCGATCAGCGTCGCCCCGAGCCAGATGAACCCGCTGCGCGCGATCAGCGAGAACACGATGCCGAACAGCAGCACCTTCTGCTGGCCCGCCCGCGGCACCTTGAAGGCGGACAGGATGACGAGGAAGACGAACAGGTTGTCGACCGACAGCGCCTTCTCCGTGACGTAGCCGGCGAAATACTCGGCTCCGGCGTCGGAACCCCCGAAGATCCACACGCCCACGCCGAACACCAGGGCGATGCCGACGTACAGCGCCGACCAGAAGGTCGCCTCACGCAGGGTGGGGATGTGCGCTTTGCGTACGTGGAAGACGAAGTCGAACAGGAGCAGGCCGGCGATCGCGGCGATCGTCAGCCACCACACCGCGGTGGGTACGTCCACTCCGGGCTCCCTCTCTGCGGGCCGTCGCGAGAGCGACTCGGGGGGCGGGACTCGTGACCTGGCAAGAGCTACCCGATCGCGGCGCCGATAAGCTGACGGAACGCCCACCGGCAAAGACAAGGGAAAGGACGTCGTGTCCCAGCACCGCGTGATCGTCATCGGCAGCGGCATCGCCGGAGTGAGCGCCGCCTTCGCCCTCGCCCGCCGCGGCGCGGCCGTCACGGTCGTGGACGCCGCGCTCACCGGGCAGGCGACGGCCGCGAGCGCGGGCATCATCTCGCCCTGGGCCTCCACCGCCGACGGCCCCCTCTACGACCTGTACGCGGCGGGCGCGGCCTTCTACCCCCGGGCCATCGAGCTGCTCGCCGAGGCGGGCGTCGAGCGTACCGACTACCGCCGGGTCGGGGCGCTCATCGTCAGCGCGGACCCGGCGCGGCTGGCCGAGGCGCAGGCCCGCGTCGAGGCGCGCGCCCGCACGGCGGGCGAAGCCGTGGGCGAGGTGCGGCGCATCGGCAACGACGACGTGCGCGCCCTGTGCCCGGTGCTGGCCCGCGACCTGGAGGGCGTGTTCGTCTCGGGCGGCGCCCGGGTGGACGGGCGCACCCTGCGCGACGCGCTCCTCGCGGGCGCGCAGCACCACGGCGCGGTCCTCGTACGGGAGAAGGCCGTGCTGCGGCCGCGCCCGCACGGCGCGCCCCTCGTCGAGGCGGGCTCCGGCACGCTGGAGGCCGACGACGTCGTGGTGGCCTCAGGAGCCTGGGCCAACGACCTGCTCGCGCCGTTCGGCACCCGGCTGGCCGTCGAGCCGCAGCGCGGCCAGATCACCCACCTTCGGCTGGACGGCGTCGACACGAGCGGCTGGCCGTCGGTCAACCCGCTCTCGCACCACTACCTAGTCGCGTTCGACGACTCGCGGGTCGCGGTCGGCGCGACGCGCGAGACGGGCAGCGGCTTCGACGCCCGTGTGACGGCCGAGGGGCAGCGGCAGGTGCTGTCCGACGCGCTCGGGATCGCGCCCGGTCTGGGCGACGCCACGCTCATCGAGACCCGGGTGGGGCTGCGGCCGCTCGCCGACGGCGCGCTGCCGGCCGTGGGCGCGCTGCCGGGCGTGCCGGGTCTGCACGTCGTGACCGGGTTCGGGGCGGTGGGCCTGACGATGGCGCCGTACGCGGGCGACCTGCTGGCCCGCTCGATCCTGGAACGGAGCACTCCCGCCGAGCTCGCCGCGTTCGCGCCGTCCGCGTAGGAGACCGGTGCGCGGAGGCGTCGAACCGGCGAGGGCCGGCCGACGTTCTAGGGATGTGCATCGACTCGCTCTCATCGCCGCCCTGTTCGCCGTCGCGCTGAGCGGATGTTCCGACGGTGGCACGTGCACTGGAATAGGCACCCCGGTCGGCGTGTCGGTACGGGTGAAGGCGCCGATCGCCGCCTCGGCCGGCGCCGCCGAGATGGAGGTGTGCTGGGACGGCGCGTGCAGGCCTGCCCGTGCCGAGCTTCGCGTGGCCCAGGGGACGGGGAAGGGGAGCTGCGAGGGTGACACCTGCAGGGCGAGCGCGGTCCCCACGGACGACAAGCTCGGTTTCGCCACCGTGCCGGGGCTGCCGAAACGGCCGGTGGAGGTGCGGCTGACGCTCACCGGTACGGGCTCCGAGCCGGTGGCCGAGCACACGGTCACGGTCACCCCGAAGGGACGTTTTCCCAACGGCCCGGAATGCGGGGAGGGCGGCCCGAACGTCGTCCTGACGGTGGAGGCCGACGGCACCGTGCGGGAGAGCTGACCTGTGACGATGACCTGCGGTGATTAACACGGCGTTCACATACGGGCAAAAAACGGGAAACGGCCGTCCGTAAGACTCGGCGTGGCTGAAAGAACCCGAAAGGACCGCCGTGAGCTACAAGGCTGAGTACATCTGGATCGACGGCACCGAGCCCACGGCTCTGCTGCGCTCGAAGACGAAGATCCTGTCCGACGGGGCCGAGCCTCCGGTCTGGGGTTTCGACGGCTCCAGCACCAACCAGGCCGAGGGGCACGCGTCCGACCGTGTGCTGCGCCCGGTGTTCACCTGCCCCGACCCCATCCGCGGCGGCGGACACGTCCTCGTGTTGTGCGAGGTCGACGAGACCGACGGCGAGCCCCACGCGAGCAACACCCGCGCCCTGCTCCGCCCGGTCGCCGAGCAGTACGCCGAGCAGGACTCCTGGTTCGGCATCGAGCAGGAGTACACCTTCTTCAAGGGCAGCCGCCCGCTCGGCTTCCCCGAGGGCGGCTTCCCCGCGCCGCAGGGGCACTACTACTGCGGTGTCGGCGCCGAGGCCGTGTTCGGCCGCGACATCGTGGAGCTCCACCTCGACCGCTGCCTCGCCGCCGGCCTGAAGATCTCCGGCATCAACGCGGAGGTCATGCCCGGCCAGTGGGAGTTCCAGGTCGGCCCTGCCGGTCCGATCGAGGTCGCTGACCACTTGTGGATCGCCCGTTACCTGCTCTACCGGACGGCCGAGGAGTTCGGGGTGGAGGCCACGCTCGACGCCAAGCCCGCCCGCGGCGACTGGAACGGCGCCGGCGCGCACACCAACTTCTCCACCCGCGCCATGCGCGAGGGCTATGACGCCATCATCACCGCCTGCGAGGCCCTCGGTGAGGGAGACAAGCCGATGGAGCACGTCGCCGAGTACGGTGCCGACATCGAGCTGCGCCTGACCGGCGCCCACGAGACCGCCCCGTGGAACCGGTACACCTACGGCATCTCCGACCGCGGCGCGTCCGTCCGCATCCCGTGGCAGGTCGAGGTGGACAAGAAGGGCTACATCGAGGACCGCCGCCCCAACGCCAACGTCGACCCGTACGTGGTCACCCGCCTGCTGGTGGGCACCTGCTGCGCCGCCCTGGAAAAGGCCGGCCAGATCTGACCTCGCGTCTGACCGGGCGCGTGACCGGGGGCTCCTCGCAGGGGAGCCCCCGTGCGCTTTCACGGCAGGCGGAAGTCCAGGTCCGGCTCGATCTCCGCGACGTCCATCTGAGCCTTCTGCAGCTTGCCCGAATGGTCCCAGTTCATCGACTGCCAGCGGGTGAACTGGTCGAGCACCCACATGCCCGACTGGCGGCTGCCGTTGCCGGACTTGCCGTTGCCGCCGAACGGCAGGTGCGCCTCCGCGCCCGACGTCGAGTTGTTGACGCTGACCATGCCGGCCGAGATGCCCTCGCGGAACCGGAAGGCGTGCTTGGCGTTCGTGGTGTAGATGGAGCTCGACAGGCCGTAGCCGGGCAGGTTGGCCAGCTCGACGGCCTCGTCGAGGGTGGCGAACGAGGTCACGCCCACGATCGGGCCGAACGTCTCCTCCAGGAAGAGCCGGTCACCCGGCTGGACGCCGTCGACGATGACCGGGTGGTAGTAGAGGCCCTCGCCGCCGTCGAAGCCGCCGCGCGGGTTGTCCTTCGTGATCCGCCCGACATTTCCTGACACGACCTTGTGGTGGGGCTGGAGCCAGGTCAGGAACTCCTCGTACCGGTCGGCGAACTTCCGGTCGAGCAGCGGGCCCGCCAGCACGTCGCCCGCCGGGTCGCCGATCGCGGCCGCGTTCAGCGCCCGCGCGAAGCGCTCGACGAACTCGTCGTGCACGCTCTCGTGCACGATGACCGTGCCGAGGCTGGTGCAGCGCTGGCCCGCCGTGCCGAAGCCCGAGAACAGCGCCCCCTCGACCGCCAGGTCCAGCTCGGCGTCCGGCATGATCACCATGGGGTTCTTGCCGCCCAGCTCCAGGCAGGCCGACTGCAGGTGCCGCCCCGCCAGCTCGCCGACCTTCCTGCCCACCTCGCTGGAGCCGGTGAAGCCGACCTTGTGCACCGTGCCCTCACCGAGGGCCAGCTCCAGCCCTTCGAAGGTGGCGGCGCCGTCGGCGAAGACGATGTTCAGCACGCCGTCGGGCAGGCCCGCGGCCGTGAACAGCCGGAACATGGCCTCCGCGGAGGCGGCCGCGTACTCGGCGGGCTTCCAGACCACGGCGTTGCCGCAGAGCAGGGCCGGCACCAGATACCACGACGGCACGGCGACCGGGAAGTTGCCCGCGGTGACGACCGCCGCCACACCGATCGGGTTGCGGAAGGTGAACAGGTTCTTGTCGGGCATCTCCGACGGGACCGTCTGGCCGTACAACCTGCGCCCTTCCCCGAGGAAGAAGTCGCACGTGTCGACGATCTCGCGGACCTCGCCCAGCGCCTCGGCGTACGGCTTGCCGATCTCCTCGGTCACCAGCCGGGCCAGCCGCTCGGCGTTCGCCTCCACCAGCCGCCCGATGGAGGCGATCACCCGGCCGCGCACGGGAGCCGGCACCCTGGCCCACTCGCGCTGGGCCTCCTTGGCGGTGCGGCAGGCGGCGGCGAACGTGCCCGCGTCGGCCAGCCCGACCCGGGCCACGACCTCGCCCGTGCGGGCCGGGTTCAGCGATGTGTACGTGCCGGCGGCGGCGGCTTCCTTGCCCCCGACCACGGAAACGATCTGACGGCTCACCGGTGCCCTCCTCATAGTTCCTCCGGACAGACAATCATCTCGCCGGAAAAAACCCAAGAAGACCCTCGTCGTCAGCCGTTCAGCACGGCGTCGATCACGTGCCGCGCGTTGGCGGCGATCGAGGGATTGGTATGGGTGTAGTAGGGGAGCTGGATCAGCGCCATCGACAACGCCCAGCCGCGCCCGCGGGCCCACGTCGCGTCGTCGGCGCCCACCGCGTCGCGGAAGGTGCGCCGGGCGGCGGGCGGCAGCAGGTTCCAGGCCGGGATCAGGTCGCAGGCGGGGTCGCCCACGCCCGCGGTCGCGAAGTCGATCACCCCGGTGAGCCGGCCGTCCTCGACCAGCAGGTTGGCGGGCATCAGGTCGGAGTGCACCCACACGGGCGGGCCCGCCCATCCGGGAGCCCGCAGCGCCTCCTCCCACGCCGCCGTCGCCGCCCCGGTGTCGATCACTCCCTCCAGCTCGCCGATCGCGGTCCGCGTGTCGGCGTCCACCGTCGACAGCGGCCCCGACCGGTAGGCGACCGGCCCGCCCGGCAGGTCGACGCGCCGGAACGCGGCCACGAACCCCGCCAGGTCCTTCGCCAGCGACTCGGCGTCGCCGAGGTGGGCGGGGTCGGGGCTGACGCCGTCGAGCCAGCGGTAGACGTACCACGGCCAGGGGAAACCCTCGGCGGGCTCACCAAGGCCGAGCACCGTCGGGACGGCGGCGGGCAGCAGCGGGGCGAGCCTCGGCAGCCAGTGGTGTTCCTTCGTCACGTCGTCGACGCCCCACGGGACGCGCGGCAGGCGTACGGCGAGGTCGTCACCCAGCCGGAAGATCGCGTTGACCGTGCCGCCCGAGGGGAACGGCTCGACGGGCAGCTCCGCCCACTGCGGGAACCGGCCGGCCACCAGCCGGCGGACGAGCTCGGCGTCGATGTCGAGCTCTTCGGCGTGCATCTTGCCCATGGGCACCTTTCTCGTGTCGAACGGGCCCATATCAGCGTTCTCCGGCGCTTCCCGTCAACTGGTTTCCGTAACTCGGGGCCGGGTGGATCAGGCCGTGAAGTCAGCGAAGTCGAAGCCCGGCGACACGACGCAGCTCACCAGCACCGGTTCGCCGCCCGCGGGCCGCGCCGACTGCCACACCCCGCCGGGCACGACGGCCTGCGGCACCTGGCCGTGCTCGACGTCGGGCCCGAGCGTGACCGTGTCGTCCCCGATGGTCAGGCTCAGCGGCCCGCCGCGGTGCCACAACCACACCTCGTCCGACCTGACCGCGTGCGGCACCGACTGCTCGCCCGGCTGGAGCAGGAAGTAGATGCCGGTCGCGCTGGCCCGCGGTCCTGGGTAACCGTCCGGCCGGAACGTCGCCGCCGAGCGCCACGTCTCCCTGAACCAGCCGCCCTCGGGGTGAGGAAGCAGATCGAGGGCCTCGGCGACGGGCGGCCGCTCGACGAACGCCACCGGGGCACCCGTCACGTCCCTGCGCAGGAAGCGGTTGCCGTCGAGGACGAGCTGCCCGTCGAGCCGGCTGGCCAGCGCCTCGGCCTCGTCGGCCACCTGGACGGACGGGCCGCTGGGGTAGATCCTTAGCTCCACCCGGCCAAGCTTATGACCATGCCGGGTCGTGCCGCGGCGGCCGGCCCGCCCGTCGCGGGCCTCGGGGGGTCCGTACGTACGTTCCCGGCCGGCGCTTCCCGCGATCTCCCGGACCCGGGGCGAAATGTCGGTCGAGCTGGCTAGTCTGCGGCAGGTGATCGAACGGTGGAGCCGTGACCAGGTGCTCGCGCTGGCCCCCGACGCCTCCTCCCAGAAGGCTGCCCAGGGGCTGGCGGCGGCTGAAACGTGGTCGTCGCGCGGCACGACCGGCACGGTGCTGTACGGCGCGTGCAAGGGGAACGGGGCCGGGCCCTATCTCACCTGTGCCGACCTCGCCGAGCCCGCCTACCGCTGCAGCTGCCCGAGCCGCAAGTTCCCGTGCAAGCACACGCTCGGGCTGCTGCTCCTGTGGTCCGCCGGCGGGGTGCCCGCGCAGGAGGCGGCGCCGCAATGGGTGACCGAGTGGATGGAGACCCGTGCCGGGCGGGGGCGGGGCGCGAG
>NZ_SMLD01000112.1:0-30980 GCF_004352805.1 Nonomuraea mesophila | reverse complement strand
CCCGACCCACCCTTCGTCGACAGTCCACGTTCCGCAGCCGAGTGGCTTCGTGACGAGTGGGCCAACGTGCTGATGTGCGTGCACTACACAGCGGAGCACGGGTATCCCATGTATGCGATCCAGCTCTCGCGGGCCGTCGCGACGTACCTGGAGCGATCAGCGCACTGGGAGGACGCTGCCCGCGTGCACGAACTGACCCGCCGAGTCTGCCGGCGGATCGGCGATCGGGAGGGGGAAGCACGCGTCGAACTCGAACTCAGCTTGGTACGAAGCCGCACGGGTCATTACGCGGCGGCCCTGGAGCACGCCGTCAAGGGTATCGATGCCTTCCGCGCGTTGGGAAACAAGGGCGGCGAGGCGGACATGCTGGACCATCTCGCCCGCCTTTCCTGGCTGTCCGGACGGAACCAGGAGGCCCTGGAACACGCCCGGAAAGCGATCGCACTGTTCCGGGCCATCGGAGACCGGCATGGTGAAGGCAACGCCTTGCTGCATGCGGGCATCGCACTGTCGTATCTTGGGCTCGCCGAGGAGGCGATGGCGGCCTTCGAGTCCTGTCTCGAGATCGCGAACGGCACAGGCGACGTCGCCACGAAGGCAATGGTGGTGAATAATTTCGGCGAATTACACTTCAGCCACGGCGACTACCACAGTGCACTCAGGCTGTTCAGGGAGGCGCTCGCCATTCTGCGCGCGGCAGGATGGCGCCAGAACGAGGCGGTCGGACTCAACAACGTCGCCAACTGCCATGAGCGCGAGGGACGACGCGACGAAGCCCTCCACTTCTATCGTGAGGCGTTGGCGATATGCCGGGAAACCGGCGACCGCCGACACGAATCCCACACGTTGAGCAATATCGGATCGACGTATCTGGGCATGAACCTCAACGCCGAGGCGCTCATTCATTCCCAGAAGGCGCTTGCTATCGCACAGAACATAGGAGATCCGTACGAATCCTCACGCGCGCTGCAGAGGATCGGCGACAGCCAGCGGCACAGCGGCCAGTTCGCCTCCGCCCTGGGGAGCTACGAGCGCGCCCTGGCCCTTGCCCACGAGCTGGGCAACCCATTTCTTGAGGCCAGCTCACTTATGGGACTGGGCGAAGCCCTTCTCTGCCTGCACGACAGGAAGGCCGCGGAGCGCCCGTGGCGACAGGCGCTCACGATCTTCGAGCGTCTCCGTGCGCCGGAAGCAGAATCCCTACGGGAACGCCTCGACACGCTCCGGACGACTGGTGCATAATTTACGAAAGTCCCGCTTACCAGATAAGTTGGGACGTGCCCTCCGGGGCACAATTCCACCCGCAACGACCCAAAGAGGAGCTATGCCCTTTTTCGCGTACTACATAATGATGGGGTAGCCACTACCCCATCCTACAGGGTCATCGCCGAGCGGTGACCCTGTATCATTTCCGACGAAACTAGGCATAACGGTCAAGACCATCAAGACGCGCCTTAATTCTGATATATGCGATAGATCCGTCCTGGCCTATCTTGTCCAGTGCCGCCTCATACACCCGTCTCGCCTCGTCCCACCGGCCGGTACGTTCCGCCAAACCCCCCAGGCCTTCCAAGGCCGCAGCCTGCCCTACCGAGGATCCCAGCTTGGACATCGCCTCGAGGGCTACGTGCAGCTCCTGGTCCGCCTTGTCGAGATCTCCGGAAGTCGCCTGCGCGTGGCCGAGAAAGATGCCCACACGGGCCCTGTTGTACGAGTCGTCCACGCGCCGTAGCAGCTGACGGGCCCGTTCAAGGTGGATCACGGCATCCGTGGGACGGTCTTGCGCGAGGAGCACGCCGGCCAGATCGATCAGAGCCAGAGCGGTCTTCCGATCGACACCGAGCGTATGGTAAGCGGCGGTCACGTCGAGGAGCCGGGTGATGGCCAGGTCAAGGTCACCTCGCCTGGCGGCGACCAGCCCCAGCCTGCGCAGCGACCCGATCTCCCTTTCTTTTTCGCCGATCCGTCGCCAGATCTCAAGGGCCTCTTCGAACCGCGTTACGGCCTCATCATGACGCCCAAGGGCATCGAGGCTCAGCCCCAGGCGATTCAGCATCTTCCCCTCGGCGTACAGGTCCCCGCAGGAACGTGCGGCCGCCAATCCTGTCTCTTCCACCTTCACACGTTCCAGGTGATGGCCCATGAGAAGGAAGAGAGCCCACATGGAGTCGGCGAGTTGCCATGCGGTCACCTCCCGTCCCCGCTCGTGTGCCAGAGTGACGGCGGCGCTCAGGTTCGCGCGCTCGGACTCCAGCCACTCGATCGCATCCTCCGGCCCTCCGAAGTCGGTCACCTCGGCGGGAGGCGGTTCGGCGTCTCGAGGAAGACGAGTACGGTACGGCCTCAACCGGTTCTCCGCGCGCGCGGCAGTAGCGAGATACCAGCCGAGCAATCGACCTACAGCGAGATCCCGGACCTCGCTCTGGTCCTCGGCCTCCGCCAACTGGGAGGCGTGCAACCGGACCAGCGCGTGATGAAAGCGATAACGCCCGTCGGCCATGTCGGTCAACAGGTTCGCGTCGGTCAGTTCCCCCAGCAGCCGCCTCGACTCCATTCTCGAGATGCCGGCCAGCGCGGCTGCCGCACCATCGCCGAACATGTCCCCTGGGATGAGGCTCAGAAGTCTGTACAGGCGGGCGGCGTCGGAGCGGAGCACGCGGTAGGAGAGGTCCAGTGCGGAACGCAACGCGACATCATCCTCGATCGTCAACGCCGCCAGGGTCCTCTGTTGCTCGGTCAACGCAATGACCATCTCCCGGAGGGGCCAGCTTGGACGGGCCGCCAGGCGGGCCGCCGCAACGCTCAGGGCCAGTGGCAGCCGCATACACAACTCGACCAGTTCACAGGCTGCGTCGCGCTGTTGTTCCAGCCGGTCGTTCCCGAGAGCGTCACGGAGAAGGGCAAGGCTCGATTCGGCGTCGAACCGGTCGACGTACACACCACGTACTCCCTGCGTCAGCAGGCCCGCCAGCCGGTACCTGCTGGTCACCACGGTGGTGCTTGCCTGCGAGGCCGGGAGCAGCGGCCGCACCTGAGCGGCGGTCATCGCATCATCGAGGAGTACGAGAACTCGCTGGTCCTGGGTCACCGTCCGATACAGCGCCGCTCGCTGCGCCAGTTCTCCCGGTATGAGGTCCGTCGGGACGCCCAGGGAATGCAGAAAGTCTCCCAGCACGTCGTGAGGCGACGCCGGGCCAGTGCCGGAATGTCCGCGAAGATCGGCGTACAACTGCCCGTCCGCGAAATCCGAACGAATCATGTGCGCCCAGGCCACAGACAGCGCGGACTTTCCCACGCCAGCAGGTCCCGTTACCAGCACGGTAAGCGGGATATCCTGCACATCCTCTCGCAGGGCGTTGAGCTGAGCCAGGGCGGCTTCACGATCAACCAGGCGCGGCCGTGGCGGTAGCTGGCCGGGCGCCGGCAGCGAAGCCGGTGCATGGAAATGGACGCCACCGAATACGTCACGCGCCTGAACCAACGGACCGTGAACCACTCCCGTTACATCGTTATGTACAATTTCGGACAGGTTTCGGTTCGCTATCACGTCGTTCGGACACCAATCTCAGGCTCAGGTAGCCCCTGTACACGGTGAAGTGGCTGGACAAAAGACAGTGCAACAATGACAAATTCCAAAGGGCACTGCAATCCGTCGAGGATTCATGTGCGGCGGGCGACGCTCTACTCTGGAGGAAACCTCTACCCGAAAGAGGCGTGATGGACCCGAGTACGATCCCGACTCTGGCAGCGATCGTCTCCGCAATAGTGGGAGGAGCCGCTGGAGAGGCTGGAAAGCATGCCTGGACCTCGCTGACGGCGCTTGTACGCCGCCGTTTCGGCGATGGCGATGCAGCCGTGGCGGCCCTGGAGCAGATCGATGCACAGTCGCCGGAGGAGGTTACAAAGGTTCTGGTGGACCATGCGAAGGCGGATGCCGAATTCGAGCAGGCGTTGATCGCGTGGACGACCAACACGATGCACTTCATTCAGTACGAGCATGACGTGCACAACACCATCGCCGGCCACGCTCACATCAGCGGGCCGGTCATTCAGGCCGGCGACGTCCTGGGTTCGATCAATTTCGGCAAGTCCTGATCAGGCCCCCGCGCGGCCCAGGAGTCCGAAGGAGCCGCGATCCGGGGAACCGCTCCCGTTGGCGGCCACCAGGCGACGGGAGCGGTGTTGCTCGGTGCTGGGCATTGGCGTCACACCCTACGGATATGGACCGCCGGTCACCGGCCGGTGGTGAGGACCATTCGGTAGCGGGCGTCGCCGGACATCATGCGGTCGTAGGCCGCCGCGACCTCCTCCAGCGGGCGGGTCTCGATCATGGGTCGGACGCCGGTCAGGGCGGCGAAGTGCAGGGTCTCCTCGACGTCGCGTGCCGTGCCGGACGGGTGGCCGTGCACGGTCCTGCTCGACGAGATGAGCTGGAACGGGCTGACCTGGATGGGTTCGGGCGTGGCGCCGAGCACGATGAGCTCGCCGTTGTCGCCCAGCCCGTCGATGGCGCCGCCCATGGCGGCGGAGCTGGCCGCGGTGGCGAGGACGACCTTCGCCCCGCCAAGGGCCTGCAGTTGCCCGGCCACGTCACCGGCGGTGCTGTCGATGTAGTGGTGGGCGCCGAAGCGCTTGGCCGCGTCGGCCTTGTCGGCGCCCCGCGCGACAGCGACGGCCTCGAAGCCGAGCTTGTTCGCGAACTGCACGCCCAGGTGGCCGAGCCCGCCGATGCCGAGCACGGCGACGAGGTCGCCAGGACCGGCCGCGCTGTGCCGCAGCGCGTTGAACGTGGTCACGCCGGCGCACCCCATGGGCGCGGCCTCGGCGGCGCCGAGCTCGTCGGGGATGCGGGCCAGGGCGGACACGGGGACGACCACGGCCTCGGCGTACCCGCCGGGGTAGGCCCAGCCGGGCACCTGCATGCGCGCGCAGTGGATGAAGTCGCCGCGGCGGCAGGCGGGGCACGTGCCGCAGTTGCCGCCGAACCAGCCGACGGCCACCCGGTCGCCGGCGTTCCAGCCCTCGACGTCCTCACCGGCGGCTTCGACGCGCCCGGCGATCTCGTGGCCGGTCACCAGCGGGAACGGCACGTCGGGAAAGGCGGCGTTGACGAACGCCGCGTCGGAACGGCAGACGCCGCACGCCTCGACCGTCAGCCTGACGTGGCCGCGCGGCGGCTCGGGCAGCTCGCGCTCGACCACGTCGAACGCGCCGCCGGGTTCGGTGACCTGGGCGGCTCGTACGGTCAGCGGCCTGGCGGAAGTGTACGTGGACATGGTGAACCCCTTCGGAAGGAGGCTGAGTTGCGACGGAACCCGGTCCGCACCGGGCCCATACCCAGGACACCACGCCGCAGCCCTCGGCAAGGGCTCTGAGCAGGCCCTGCGCGGGCAGGTACCGGGGAGGCAGGTACTGACAGGGCCGTCCGGCCACCGTGCCCGGACGCATCCCCCGATCCGCTGATATCAGTGATAAGCATTATTGATTCCATCGATATTATCGATGATACGCTTGTCGTGTTTCCATTGGAACGCATCTACGGGAGTACGACATGATCATCGTGACCGGCGCCACCGGACAGCTCGGCCGCCAGATCGTCGAGCGGCTGCTCACCCGCGTACCCGCGGGGCAGGTGGGCCTCAGCGTCCGCGACCCCGGGAAGGCCCGGGCCTTCGCCGACCAGGGCGTGCGCGTGCGGCGCGGCGACTTCGCCGACGCCACCACCCTGGCCCACGCCTTCGAGGGCGCCACGCAGGTGCTGATCGTCTCGATCGACGCGCTGGGCGAGCAGGCCGTACGGCACCACCGCGCCGCGATCGACGCGGCCGTCACGGCGGGCGCCCGCCGCGTCCTCTACACCAGCCACATGGCGGCCGGCGCCTCCTCGCACTTCCAGGCCTGCCGCGACCACGCCGCCACCGAGGAGGCGCTGCGGGCGTGCGGCGTGCCGTTCACCTCGCTGCGCAACGGCTTCTACGCCGCCAACGCGGTGCAGTTCCTCACCCGGGCCATGCGAGCCGACCAGCTCGTGCTCCCCGCGGACGGGCCGGTCAGCTGGACCTCACACGAGGATCTGGCCGACGCGGCCGCCGCCGTCCTGTCCGACGAGGGCCGCTTCGACGGCCCCACTCCCCCGCTCACCGCGGCCGAGGCCCTGACCTTCGACGACGTCGCCCGCATCGCCGGCGAGGTCACCGGACGCGCCGTCACGAGGGTCGTCGCACCCGACGACGACTTCCGGCGGCAGCTGACCGAGCATGGTGTGCCCGACGAGTACGCGGGCCAGCTGCTCGGCATGTTCGCCGCCGCCCGCGCCGGCGAGTTCGCCACCGTGGACCCGGCCCTGACCACCCTGATCGGCCACGCGCCCACCCCGCTCAGCGCCGTCGTACGCAAGCACCTGCCCACCACCTGAGAGGCCCGGTCAACCGCCGTCGTACGCAAGCACCTGCCCACCACCTGAGAGGCCCGGTCAACCGCCTGGAGTCACCCGCCGGCGGCCAGGCGGTCGAGCCACTCGCCGAGAAGGTGCTGCTCCGCCTCGCTGAGCGCGCTCTGCTGCGGCAGCGCGGCGCGCAGCGCCCTGGCCGCGCCGGCCGGGCCGGGGTCCTGCACGGCCGGTTCATCGGTGGTGACGGCGGTGACCATGGACTCGCGCATGGCGGTCAGCAGGGCCGGGTCGTGCCGGTCCTCGGGGAGTGAGAGCCAGGTGAGCACGGCGCCGCGGGCGGTGGCGTGGATGATGGCGGCGGCGAGCGCTTCGTCGACGCGGAGCCTGCCCGCCGCGGCGATGCGGCGGATGCGCCCGTAGAGGAGCTCCATGCCGGCCCTGTGCGCGGGCGAGTCCGTGCCGCGCCTGGGCTCGCCGTACAGCATCGCGTAGAGCGCCGGGTTGGCGAGCCCGAACTCGACGGCGAGGTCCCAGCCCGCCCGCAGGTCGTCGACCGGGTCGTCGGGGCTGGGAACGGCGCGCTTGGTCTCGATGAAGCGGGTGTAGCCGTGCTCGGCCACCGCGTCGAGCAGGCCGTCCATGTCGTCGAAGTGGCGGTAGATCGCGGGGGGTTGCACGCCCGCCGCGGCGGCGACCGCGCGGGTGGTGACCGCCTCGCGTCCCTCGCGCGCCAGCAGGTCGGCCGCGGCCTCGACCACCCGCCGGCGGGTCAGCTCGCGTCCCCCGCCCTCCTGCGTGGAGCCCCCCGTGGAGCCCGCCATGGAGCCCGCCATGGAACCCCCCGTGGAGCCCGGCGAACGGTCCGGCGAGGAGTCCCGCGAGGTGTCCGGCCTTGTCCGCATGGAGGCAACGATACCGCTGCGACCGGTGTTCACGTTGCCCTGCCGCCCGTCACCGCATCCAGATAGTTGCTTGCGCAGACAGTTATATGGCTATAGCGTGCAGGCAGTGACTCCTACCTGAGGACGGACGAGATGACCGACGACATGCGGCCCGTGAAGCTCGGTGAGCGCGTGACCTACGACGTGCCCGTCGAGCGCGTCGCCCGCGCGACCCTCACCCGGCCCGAGATGGGCAACCTGCAGGACGTCCACCTGCTGTACCAGCTGGACGCCGCCTACCGCCGCGCCGCGGCGGACGACTCGATCTCCGTGTTCGTGCTCGCCGCCGAGGGCGACGACTTCTCGCTCGGGCACGACGTGGACGCGCTGTTCAGCACCGACGGGATGGACCAGGTGACGCTGGAGGGCGGCCTGGGCCTCGGCGGCGTGGAGGGCGACATGGCGTGGGAGAGCGAGGTCTTCCTGCAGTTGCACTGGCGCTGGCGCAACTTCCCCAAGCCGAGCATCGCCTCGGTCCAGGGGCGGGTGTTCGCCGGCGGCATGATGATCATGTGGCCGTGCGACCTGATCGTGGCCGGCGAGGACGCGCTCTTCGCCGATCCCGTCACCGCGTTCGGCATCGGCGCCGTCGAGCTGTTCATGCACCCCTGGGAGTTCGGCGCGCGCCGCGCGAAGGAACTGCTGTTCACCGGGGACACGCTCACGGCGTCGGAGGCCGAGGAACTGGGCATGGTCAGCCGGGTCGTTCCCCCGGCCGACCTGGAGCGGGCCACGCTGGCCCTCGCCGAGCGGATCGCCGCCCGCCCGACCGCCGGGCTGAAGATGGCCAAGAAGGCCGTGAACCAGACCCTGGAGATCCAGGGCCAGTGGAACGCCGTGCAGACGGCCTTCAGCCTGCACACTCTCGGCCACGCCCACAGCCGCGTCGTGCACGACGCCTACATCGACCCCGCCGGGTTCGAGCTGACGCGCGACATCTGGGACCTGCCGAAGCAGGACGCCTGAGGCCGGGCCACCCCCTCTTGGCCGGCTCCCACCTGGGACGACGCTTGCCGATCGGCGGTCTGCGGCTGTAGGAAGGCCGTATGTCCGTCGAAGGTGAACGCCCGGCCGTCGACCACCGTGTGGAGGACGCGCTGTGGGCGGCGAGGAAGTACTACCTGCACGGCGTCACGATGGACACCATCGCCAGGGAGCTCGGCGCCTCACGCTCGACCGTGTCCCGGTTGCTCGCCTACGCGCGCGACGTCGGGCTGGTCGAGATCCGCGTGATGCCGCCCCGCACCCGGTCGACGCGGAGCGAGGCGGAACTCGCCGGCCGGTACGCCGTGCACGCGCACGTGGTGCCGGTGCCCACGACCGCCTCGACGGTGGAGCGGCTGGAACGGTGCGCCGTCCACACGGCCCGGCTGCTCACCTCGGTGTTCGACTCCGACATGATCATCGGCCTGTCGTGGGGCACGATGGTCAACGCCATCAGCCAATGCCTGGTGCCCAAGGAGACCACCAACTGCCAGATCGTGCAGCTCAACGGCCTCGGCAACGCGCGTACGACCGGCATGCACTACGCGGGCTCCATGTTGTCCGCCTTCGGGTCGGCGTTCGGCGCCTACGTGCAGCAGTTCCCCGTACCGCTGTTCTTCGACTCACCGCGGACCAAGGAGCTGCTGCTGCGCGAGCGCAGCGTGCGCTGGGTCGTCGAGCTGCAGAACAGCGCCGACGCGGCGCTGTTCAGCGTGGGCACCGTGACCGACGGGATGCCCAGCAGCCCCTACCTGAGCGGCTATTTCCTCGACGAGGGCGACTTCGCCTCGCTGGCGGAGGACGGCGCCGTCGGCGACATCGCCACCTCGTTCTACCGGCTGGACGGGACGCACGACGGCGTCAGGTTCAACGCCAGGACGAGCGGGCCCGACCTCGACCAGTTCCGGCAGATCAAGCACCGGATCTGTGCGGTGTCGGGCGACCACAAGGTCGACGCCCTGCACGCGGCGCTCACCGGCGGCTACGTCACCGAGCTCGTCATCGACGAGATCACCGCCCACGTTCTGTTGGAGCGACATCCGTGAGCGCGGCCGGTGAGCCGCCGTCGGGCTCCTCGCCGCCCCCGCCGAACGGTACGTTGCGGCCCTCCCTGACGCCCAGCGCGCCGGCGACCGCGACGGCGCACATGACGACCATCAGCGCCGAGATCGCCCATGTGCCCTGCGTGCGCGCGGTCAGGAAGGCCGCGATGAACGGCAGGGTGCCGCCCGCGGCCGCCGCGGCCAGCTCCCGGCTCGCCGCCACTCCCGTGAACCGCATCCGGGTCGGAAACTGCTCCGGCAACATCGACGCCTGCGAGCCCAGCATCAGGTCGTTCGCGAACGTCAGCACGAGGAGCATGGCCAGCCACACCAGCAGCACGTTGCCGGTGTCGAGCAGCCAGAAGAACGGGAACGCGGCGACGGCGCACAGCACGGCCCCCGCGATGAACACCGGCTTGCGCCCGAACCGGTCGGACAGCGCGCCGCACAGCGGCAGCGTGACGAGCTTGATCGTGTTGGCCACGAGCAGCCCGCCCGTGGCGACCGCCGCGGCCAGCCCGACGTTGTCGGTCACGTACGACAGCGCGTAGACGCTCGGGATGTACGTCGCCACGTTCGGCCCGACGCTGACGAGGAAACCCTTCAGCAGCGACCCCGGCGCCTCGCGCAGCACCGCGACCAGGGGCGCGGAGCTCCGGTCGCCGGTCTTGACGGTCTCGGTGAACGCCGGCGTCTCGTCCACCCGTGACCTGATGTAGAGGCCGACGGGCAGGATCAGGATGCTGACGAGGAACGGCACCCGCCAGCCCCAGCCGAGGAACGCGTCCTGGGCCAGCCACGTGAACGGGGTGAACACCAGGGTGGCGAGGATGACGCCGAGCGCGTTGCCCGTGGGCGGGATCGCGGCGAACAACCCGCGACGGCCGGGAGGCGCGTGCTCGGCGGCCATCAGCGCGCCGCCCGCGTACTCCGCGCCCGCGCCGAGCCCTTGCGTGATCCGCAGCAGGACGAGGAGCACCGGGGCGGCGACGCCGATCGACCCGTAGTCGGGGATCAGGCCGATCGCCGTGGACGAGACGGCCATCACGGTCAACGTCACGACGAGCACGAACCGCCGTCCGTACCGGTCGCCGAGGTGGCCGAAGAGCATGCCGCCGATGGGGCGGGCGAAGAAGCCGACCGCGAACGTGCCGAGCGAGGCGAGCGTCGCCGCGAGCGGGTCGCCTTCGGGGAAGAACACCTTGCCGAACACGAGCGCGGCCGCGGTGCCGTACAACATGAAGTCGTACCATTCGAGCGCGGTCCCGATGGTGCTCGCGGAGACCACGCGGCGGATCATCGTGCGCCTCCCGGCCCGCCGCTCGCGGCCGGGAGCCGCTCGGCCCGCGGGCCGAGGTAGGCGCCCTGGTCGAGCAGCCGCTGCTGGAGCGTGAGCACGTCGACCCGCCGCGGCGCGACGCCCGCGGCGACCGCCATCGCCGCGCCCAGCCCCGCCGCCTCGCCCATCGCGAACGACGGCGGCATGACCCGCACCGCGGCCAGCGCCTCGTGGGTCGCGGAGATGCACCGGCCGGCCACGAGCACGCCGTCGAGCTCCGCCGGGAGCAGGCTGCGGAACGGGATTTCGTAGATGTTCGCGGTCGGCGGGATGCCGTCCTCGAACGGCCCGTCGCCGCTGACGGGGCTGTGGATGTCGACCGGGTAGCCGGCCACGGCCACGACGTCGTCGAAGTGTTTCCCGTCGACGAGATCCTCCAGGGTCAGGACGTACTCACCGACGATACGCCTGCTCTCGCGCACACCGACCGTGGCCGCGGTGTCGAGCAGCTTGGCCTCCTCCAGGCCCGGCAGGTTGTCGTGGAAGAACGTCATGAGCTGCGCCACCTGCCGCCGGCCGAGCACCTCGGCGCGGGTGAGGTCGCCCACGTCGGTGCCGTTCATGCCGAGCACCCGCGTCGTGTTGATGCGCCAGACGCCCGGCTCCAGCGTCTTGAACAGCTGGACGCCGCGGCGCGGGATCGGGAACCGGCCCTCCTCGCGGGCCCGCTCGACGATGCCCTGGAAGGGGAACAGCTCGTCGGGGTGCGCGTCCTGGTAGGCCTGCACCTTGGCGTCGTCGACGTTCGACACCCGGAAGAACACCGTCATCGGCTGCACGGCGCCGTCGCTCGACCGGCCGTACTCGTAGGCGGCGCCCCCACGCGCCGCCACGTCGCCGTCGCCCGAGCAGTCCACGGTGACCGTGGCGGGCACGACGGCCAGGCCGCTCTTGTTCGCGACGACGACGCCCGTGACCTGCCCGTCCGTCACCAGGGTGTCGGCGACGAAGCTGTGCAGCAGCAGCTTGACCCCGGCCTCCAGACACATCTCCATCGCGACCTGCTTGGCGATCTCGGGGTCGAACGGCGTGACGGCTTCGTGCCCGAACACCATGAACCCGGAGTACTGGCTTCCCGCCCTGGTGCGCGAGGGGTGGACCGCTCCATCGGCGGCCTCCATCCTGCGTACGAACTCGTCGAAGACGCCCCGGATCAGCTGCGTGCTCCCGTCCAGCGAGAACGACGTCATGCAGGGGCCGACCAGCCCGGCGGTCAGGTTGCCGCCGAGGAAGCCGAACCGCTCGACGAGCCGTACGGACGCCCCGGCCCGTGCGGCGGCGATCGCGGCGGCGAGGCCAGCGGGCCCGCCTCCCACGACGAGGACGTCCGTGGGGTCACCGACCGGGATGTCGCGCGTATAGCGGAGGGTAGTCGCATCCATGCGCGCCACTGTGACCCGCTGGTGCACGGATGGGCAAGCTATCTGCACGAACGTGCACAAAGCACGTTTTGTACGGTCAAATCTCCTGGGCAGCGATGAGTTTCGGGCACGTGCCGGGTCAGCATGTCCGACACCGCTCGTACCGAGGAGGGACCATGAGCACCAACGCGCTACCGCCCGTCGTCGACGCCGGCACCTGGCAGCGCCGGCTCGACGAGCTCCGTGCCAGGGAGAAGGCCGCGACCAAGGAACTCGACGCCATCGCCGCCCAGCGCCGCCACATGCCCATGGTGGAGATGCCCGGCTACGTCCTCGAAGGCGAGAAGGGACCGGTCCGGCTGGCGGACGTCTTCGACGGCAGGTCGCAGCTGATCGTCTACAACCACATGTGGTTCCCCGGCGAGGAATGGCAGTGCTCGGGCTGCACGGGATTCACCTCCCAGTTCACCCGGCTGGAGTTCCTCGGCGACTACGACGCCCGGTTCGTCGTCGTCACCCAGGGCCCCATCGAGGAGGCGCTCGCCTACAAGCGGCGGGTCGGCAACGCGATGACCTGGTACTCGACCGCGAACAGCCCGTTCGGCGCCGACGTCGGCGCGCCTCCCGGCGGAGGCTTCGCCGTCAACGTGTTCCTGCGCGACGGCGACACCGTCTACCGCACCTGGCACACCAGCGGCCGCGGCGTCGAGCAGCTCAGCCACAGCTTCGCGCTGATCGACGTGCTGCCGTACGGGCGGCAGGAGGAGTGGCAGGACTCGCCCGACGGCTGGCCGCAGTCGCCCGCCTACAGCCGGTGGCCCGAGTCCCCGGACATCGCCGCCCGCTACGGCCCCGCCTGAGTCCTGGGATCACGGCGTGCCGCCTGGCTCAGTACAGTGTCGGCATGGCAGGCGAGCAGGTGAGTGCCCGGGTGGACAGCTGGATCTGGTCGGTGCGGCTGACCAGGACGCGCTCGATCGCGTCCGACGCCTGCCGGGGCGGCCACGTCCGGGTCAACGGGGTGCGGGTCAAGCCCGCGCACGCCGTACGCGCCGGTGACGAGATCCGGCTGCGGCACGAGGGGCGCGAACGCATCGTGGTCGTCTCACGGATCATCACCAAACGGGTCGGCGCCGCCGTGGCCGCCGAGTGCTACGTCGACAAGAGCCCGCCGCCGCCTCCCCGCGAGGAGGCGGTGACGGTGGCCGTCCGCGCCCGCGGTGCGGGACGCCCCACCAAGCGCGAACGCCGCAGCATCGACAGGCTCCTCGGCCGCCGCGAGTGAGTGCGCGCTCGGCGGCGCGTCAGCGGGCCGGGCGGCGGGGACGGTTCCACCACAGCGAGAGAGACAGGGCGGCAGTGACGAGGACACCGCCGCCGGCGGCGAACGCGGCTGCCGTGTCGACCCGCTGGGTGACGACGGTGAAGGTGCCGGGCAGGGCGTCGAGGGCGTCCTGGAGCTGGCCGGCGTTCTCGGCACGGTGGTAGGAGCCGCCCGTGGTCCGGGCGATCCGCTTGAGCGCGGGCTCGTCGATCATGCGTATGTTGCGACCCCTGTCGAATCCGCCGCGCCCGCTCATCCCGTTCCAGGTGCCCCAGCCGCGACCGTCGAACTGCGAGTTCTCGCAGACCATCGGAGCCGGGCTCGTGCTGCCGAAGCCGATGGGGAAGACGCGGACGCGGCGCAGGGCCGCTTCCTGGGCGGCGGTCTGCGGGTCGACGCCCTGCGTGTTGGCGCCGTCGGTGAGCACCACGATCGCGGCGCCGGCGTAGCCAGGCTCCCCGCCGGGAGGGTTCGCCCCGGTGGGGGCGACCGACGGGTCGACCTCGGCGATGGCGTCGATCGACGTGAGCATGGCCTGCCCGATCGCGGTACCGCGGCCCACGATGAGACCGTCCAGCGCCTCGATCAGCGCGTCGGTGTCGTCCGTGGGAGGCACGAGCAGGCCCGCGCTGCCCGCGAAGGTGACCAGGCCGATGCGCGGCCCGCCCCGCTGCGACTCGATGAACTCCGCGGCCGCCTTCTTCGCGGCGGTGATGCGGTTGGGTTCGACGTCCGTGGAGCACATGGAGCCGGAGGTGTCGAGCGCGAGCAGGATCGTCGCCGACGTCTGCGGCACCGGCACCGACGCCTGCGGCCGCGCCGCGCCGACCGCGAGCAGCGCCAGCCCGGCCACGAACAGCGCCGCCGGGATCCTCCGCGTCCAGCGGGTACGCCCCGGCAGGGCGGTGCGTACGAGCGCGATCGAGGTGACGCGCACGGCCGCCCGCCGGCGCCGCCGCCGCATCCACCAGCGGACGGCGAAGATCAGCGGAATGATCAGTACGGACAGCAGCGCCCACGGCCACGAGAACACCATTCAGATCACCCGTCCCGACCGGAGCACGGTGAGCGCCGCTCCCGTGGCGAGCAGCGCCAGGGCGAGCCCGATCAGGGCGCCGGCGAGGGGCAGCGGCTCGTCGGAGACGGTCAGCCGCAGGTCGATCGTGTCGGCGATCCCGTCGAGCCGCGCGGTGTCGGAGGCGGGATGGTAGGCGCCGCCGGTGGTCTGCGCGATCACGGTGAGGGGTTCCTCCTCCAGCGAGGTCTGCAGGTGGTAGCCGTCGACCTTCACCGTCGCCCCGGCCGTGGTCCCGACGCCGACGGTGTGGACGTGCACGCCCGCCCGCTGGGCCGCCTCGGCGGCCCGTTCGACGTCGCCGCCCTGGTTCTGCCCGTCGGAGAACATGACGATCGTCGCCGACGGCCAGTAGCCGATGTCGGGCGTCTCGCCGTCGCGGCCGGCGGCCACCTCCTTGCCGCTGATCACCGACAGCGCGGCCGTGATGGCCGTGCCCAGCGAGGTGCCGCCGGTGAGCTTCAGCCGGTCGATGGCCTTGAGCGCGAGCGCGTGGTCGCGGTCGGGTCTGGCCGTGGTGAGCGCGCCCCGCTCGAACGCGACGACCCCGATGTCGACGCTGTCGGGCT
Source organism: Nonomuraea mesophila (assembly GCF_004352805.1). Taxonomy (NCBI): domain Bacteria; kingdom Bacillati; phylum Actinomycetota; class Actinomycetes; order Streptosporangiales; family Streptosporangiaceae; genus Nonomuraea; species Nonomuraea mesophila. The sequence goes on along the minus strand of NZ_SMLD01000112.1, from coordinate 15,953 downwards.
GCGCCGCCACGAACGCGCGGGCCGCCCGCTGCGCGGCGGCCAGCCGGTTGGGGGCGACGTCGTCGGCGCCCATGCTGTTGGAGACGTCGATGGCGAGGATGACGGTGCCCGCGGTGCGCGGCACCGGCACCATGGCCGCCGGTCCCGCGGTGGCGACCGCGAGCACACCGACGCCGGCGATCGTCAGCCCGACCCCGAGGTACGCCCGCCGGCCGCCCCGCACGGCGACCCCGGCCGCGGCCAGGGCTGCCGTGCGCCGGCGCGCCGAGACGACGGCGGCCCAGGCGAGCGCCGCCGTCACGAACAGCCCGACGGCCAGCAGCAGCGGGGAGGACAGGGTCATGAGGTCTCCTTCCCCGACGGCACGCGCCGCCCTGCGGCCACGGTCATGGTCGCCGGTCCCGGGTCCGGGCGACGACCTCGACGAGCGCCTCGGCCAGGTCGCGGTCGGTGTCGACGCGGTGCACGGGCACCCCCGCCCTGCGCATGCCGGCCGCGAGCCTGGCGTCGCGGTCGTCGACGGCCTCGCGGAACCGTACGCGCAGCAGCGGGTCGGCGGAGTCGACGACGAGTTGCTCGCCGGTCTCGGCGTCCTCGACCACGATCAGCCCGGCCTCCGGCAGCACGTCGTCGGCGGTGTCCACGATCCGCAGGGCGACCACCTCGTGCCGCCGGGCCAGGCGCCGCAGCGAACGTTCCCAGTCGCCGTCGCCGATGAAGTCCGACAACACGACGATGAGGGCACGGCGGCGGGCGAGCCGGCCGGCCGCGTCGAGCATCTCGGCCAGGTCGGTGGTGGCGCCTCCACGGGTCTCCGTGGTGCGTTGCAGCTCGGCGCCGATCCGCAGCGCGTGCCGCCGTGAGGTGCCGGGCGGCACGACGCGCACCATCCCGGTGTCGAACAGCAGGGCGCCGACGCGGTTGCCGCCGCGGCCGAACAGCCGGGTGAGGACGAGCGCGAGCTCGGTGAGCACGTCGTGCTTGCCGCGTCCCGGCAGGCCGGCCGCCATCGACGCCGACCGGTCGAGCACCAGCCACACCGTCAGCTCGCGGTCCTCGGTGAACACGCGCACGTGCGGCTCGTCCAGGCGCGCGGTCACGTTCCAGTCGATGTGCCTGGCGTCGTCGCCGTCGCCGTACGCGCGCAGCCCGGTGAAGTCGATCCCGGTCCCGCGGTACGTCGTGTGGTGGGCGCCCTGGAGCCGGCCGTCGAGCCTGCGGACGACCTTCCACTCCAGGCGGAGCAGGAGCCTGTCGGGGGCGGGGGCCATGGCTCAGCGGTTCTGCAGGACGACGTCGGGCGCCCGGACCGCTCCGAGCACCCTGGTGATGATCGTGTCGGCGTCGACGTCGTCCGCGAGAGCCTCGTACGACAGCACGAGACGGTGACGCAGCACGTCGAGCGCGAGCTCGGCCAGGTCGTACGGCAGGACGTAGTCGCGGCCGCGCAGGAACGCCAGCGCCCGTGCTCCCGTGACGAGCGCGATGGACGCCCGCGGGCTCGCCCCGTGGGTGACGTACCGTTCGAGTTCGCCGAGCCCGCCGGTCGCGGGGGAACGGGTCACCGACACGAGCCGGACGGCGTAGTCGACGATCGCCGGGTCGACGTACACCTCGTGGGCGCGGGCCCGCATGGCGACCAGGTCGGCCGCCGTCACCATGGCCTGCGGCGGCTCCGGCGGGCGCAGCGCCCGGTCGACGATGGCCTGCTCCTCCGCCTGCGTCGGATAGTCGACCACCACCTTCATCATGAAACGGTCGACCTGCGCCTCGGGCAGCGGATAGGTGCCCTCCGACTCGATCGGGTTCTCCGTCGCCATGACGAGGAACGGCTCGGGCACCCGGAAGGTCTCACGGCCGATCGTCACCTGGTGCTCCTGCATCACCTCCAGCAGGGCGCTCTGCACCTTGGCGGGAGCGCGGTTGATCTCGTCGGCCAGCAGCAGGTTCGTGAACACCGGCCCGAGCTCGGTCCTGAACTCGCCGGAGTGCTGGTGGTAGACCCGCGTGCCCACGAGGTCGGCGGGCACCAGGTCGGGGGTGAACTGCACGCGTTGGAAGCTCCCGGCGATCGCGGCGGCCAGCGACCGTACGGCGAGCGTCTTGGCCAGGCCCGGCACACCTTCGACGAGCAGGTGACCGTCGGCTATCAGCGCGACGGCCATGCGCTCCAGCAGCACGTCCTGCCCGACGATCGTCCGTTTGACCTCGAACAGCACGTGTTCAAGCGGATGGGCCGGCTCGGGGGACTTCGTCGAGGTCATCTGGTGATCCTTCTCGTGAGGCTTCGATCAGATCTCGGGCCCGTCGCCCGGCGGCCCGTCGCCTTCGGTGCCGCCCAGAGCCACCCCGATGGGCACCGCGAACGCGATGCCGGCGAACGCCTCGTCGCCTCCGGGGTCGGCGATGGAGACGACGATGCCGACGACCAGGCCGCGGGCGTCGAGGAGCGGACCGCCGGAGCTGCCCGGATTGACGGAGGCGTCGAACTGGATGAGCCCGCGCAGGTCGCCCTCTTCCTTGCTCCGCGCGGCGCTGCGGTTCAGGCCCGACACGACGCCGGTGGAGACGCTGTACGCCAGGCCCAGCGGATTGCCGATCGCGACGACGGGCGCGCCCACGGTCACGGCCCCGCCGAGCGTCGCCGGGACGACGATCTCCGGCAGCTTGGCGGGTTTGAGGGTCGCGACGTCGCGTGCGGGGTTCGAGGACGCCACCGCGGCCTTCGCCCTGGTGCCGTCGGAGAAGGTGAGGTCGACCTCCTTCGTGCCCTTGATGACGTGGTGCGCCGTCAGTATCGTCCCGTCGTCGGCGGCGATCACCCCGGTTCCGAGCGACTTCCCCGCCTGGATGACCACCACGGACGGCCCGACCCGCTTGAAGACGTCGGGCACGGCGAGCGTGGCGCTGGGCGTCGGCGTCGGGCTCGGCCTGGGCGCGGCTGCCTCGCCGCTGCCACCGCCGCCCCCCAGCCAGTACGCCAGCACCGCCACGACGACCAGGACGCCGCCCCCGATGACCATCCGCCGGGCCTTTCCGGCCACGGCTCCGTGAGCTTGCTGAGCCTCGGCCGCACCGGCCTCCTGCGGCACGCGCTCCATCGCCCCATAGTCATAAATTTCAGTCAAAAGTGCCATAAGCCCGTCTAAGAACTCCATGAGAACCGCCCCGCCCGCTGGGCCTCCTGGACAGCCGCGACAGTCGTGCACCGCGACACCGGTTCGGGATACGCTGTCCGATCCCACCGCAATCCCGTCGTTCAGGACTTAACAGTGGAACTCCCCCCGCATCTGGCCAGCGTGCACGACCTCGTGAAGGATGTGGCACCCCTCGGCCTGCCGGACGAAGAGGAACGCATGAAGGTCGCCCGTTCGTGGGTCGATCTCGGCCTCGAGCTGCACAAGTCCTCGGGCGAGGTCGAGTCGGCCGCGCGGCGCGCGTGGACCGCCAACAAGGGCGGCGACGTCACGGCGTTCCAGGCCTCCTGGGAGGACGAGCACGGCCCTGGACGCCGGCTGGAGGCGGGCAGCAAAGGCGCGTTGCTGACCGGCCTGGGGACGATGGCGATCGTGATCCTCCGGGTGGTGTGGAAGGCGTACGTCACCTACATCGTGGCGATCCTGGCCGTCTCACTGCTCGCCTCTCTCGCGGCGGGCCCGGCGAGCACGGTGATCCGGTACGCCCGGGTCATGGGAGCGCGTCGCACGCTGACACAGATGAGAACGAAGTTCCGGCAGCAGACGGCGCTGGTCGTCCGTGACACGCTTTACCGAGCCAGAATGCTCGCTTATACGGTGGCGCCCGTGTTCGCGGCTCCGGTGGTCGTCTCGGCCAGGAACCTGTGGGAACTCGTACCGTTGCGCTCGAACGAGGAGGCACAGCGTCTGACCGAGGAGGTGCTTCGTGAGACTCCCGCGGGCAGGGCAGCGCTCGCCTACGCCAAGGACCACGGCATCACCGTGGTCTACCAGGGGGACAGCCTCGAAGGCGCTCTCGGGGGCTACATGGACGACCTGAATATGGTCGCCCTGGACTACGCGGGCCGGACGCCCGAGCAACTCGCCGAGGTGTTTGTCCACGAGGTGAACCATGCCCGTAATGACGGCGATCCGTACCCGATCGGGATGGATCGGGACGAGTACGTGAAGGCGGCCATCGAGGAGGAGGTCGACGGGCAGGTCAAGGCGCACGAGATGCGGATGCAGCTGGCGGCCGCCCGCGGAGAGCCGGAGGACTGGAGCAGCGACTACGGGCGCGCGTACAAGGTCGCGGTCGACCGGGAGAACTACCAACGGCAGCAGCAGCACCTGCCCCCTCTGTCCGCCGAAGCGGAGCGGCGCGTCGGAGACGAGGCCGGTCGCGAGGCGCTGCGCGAGTGGGCGCGGTCCCTCCGCTACGAGGAGCAGTTCGAGCAGGAGTGGAAGCATCGCTATCTCCGCCCCGTGACTGACGCTGCCACACCGGATTGGTGAGTTGTGCTCGCGCACCGACTAGGATCTGCAGATGGCTCGTGCACGTAACGACGATCAGGAAGTCGACCACACCAGCCTTCGAGCCGCCGCCGACGTGGTCCAGGAGGTGGCCGGACGCCTCGACGACCTCGCCGGGCAGACGTTCGCCGGCGCAGGCAGGCACCCGGTGAGCGACGTCATGGAGCCCAGTGCCGAGTTCGACGCCGAGTACGCGGACCTGCTGCGGGTGATGCCGCAGGCGTACACGTCGATCGTCGAGCACCTGGGCCGGGTGGCCGACGGCATCATCGAGCACTCCGACAACCACAGGCGGGCCGAGCAGGCCAACAAGGCGATCATCGAGGACGTCTGAGCGCGTCCGGGCCCGCCGGATTCAGCGGCCTCCTCGCAAGCGTGCCTGCGCGAGCGTGGCCAGGACGGCGACGGCGCAGGCCGTCGCGGTGAGTGCGCCGTACCCTCCGGCGGACATGATCACGGTGGACAGGAGGCCGGCGCCCGCCGCGACGGTCCAGACGGCGGCGTCGACCGCGCCCTCGACGTGCAGCCGTTCGGACTCGGGCAGGTCCCTGGCCAGATGGCCGCTACCGGCGACGAAACACAGGTTCCAGGCGTAGCCCAGCAGGAACAGGGCCACGGGCCGTACCGGCGGGAAGGCGGCGGATCCCGCCGAGCCGACCAGCAGGAGCAGCCCGGCGAGCATCACCGGCCGGGCGCCGAAACGGTCGAACAGGCGGCCCGTCACCGGGGAAAGCGCGAACATGCCCAGCGTGTGCGCGGACAGCGTCAACCCGACCGCGCCCAGCCCGTCGCCGTGCAGGTGCATCTCCAGCGGCGCGGCCGTCATCACCGCGACCATCACGACCTGCGCCGCCACCATGGCGACCAGCGCGGACCGCGCGGCCGGCGTGCGGGCGAGCCGCCGTAAGGACATGCGCGGCGCGGCGGCGGTGCCCGCCCGCGCGGGCGCCGCGACGGAGGCCAGCGCCGCCACCGCGCAGGCGAGCGAGGCCAGCAGGAACGGCCCGGCCCGCGACGTGAGCCCCATCCCCGTGGCCGTGTCGCCGGACGCGTCGAGCAGCAGCGGGCCGCCGACGGCTCCGAAGGCCGCCGCCCACACCACGACCCCGATGGCGCTTCCCCGGCGATGCGCCGGATGCAGCTCGGCGGCGGCGTACCGTGACAGTTGCGCCCCCGCGTTGCCGAGCCCGAGCAGCGCCATCCCGGCGGTCAGGCCGATCATGTCGCCCGCGACGACCCCGGCGACCGCCAGGCAGGCTCCGGCCGCCGCCATGACGTAGCCGGTGACCAGGGCCGCGCGCCGGCCCGCGCGGTTCGTCAGCCGGGTCAGTACGAGCGCGCCCGCGCCGGTCCCGATGATGCCCGCCGTGGCCGGCACGCCCGCCCAGCCCGTCCCGAGCCGGTCCCCCGCGACCAGCGTGCCCGCCACGCTCGCGACCGCCATCGCCGCGTTCATCAGCGCGGTGCCCGAGCACAGCGCCGCCATCGCCCGTCCTGTGCGGGTCGCCCGGCCCGCCTGCGCCTCCACCACCATGGCCTTCACGATAGGAACGCCGCATCCGCCGATGAATGGGCGAACAACGGATTTCAGCGCCGTGCGCCTCTGGTTCGCAAAGCATCCGGCGTGCGAGGCTTTGCACATGGACAGACCGCTGGATCAGACGGACTGGCGCATCATCGGCGAGCTCCAGCGCGACGGGCGGCTCTCCTTCAACCGGCTCGCCCAGCGCGTCAACCTCTCCGCGCCCGCCGTGGCCGAACGCGTACGGCGGCTGGAGGAGTCGGGGGTGATCACGGGCTACCAGGCGCGCATCGACCCGGCGAGCGCCGGGCAGCCGCTGACGGCCTTCGTCCAGATGCGCTGCGCGCACGGCCGCTGCCTGCTCAAGACCACGGCCGCCGAGGACCTGCCCGAGGTCACCGAGGTGCACAAGCTGAGCGGCAGCTGGTGCACGATGCTCAAGGTGCGGGTCGCCTCGATGCCGCACCTGGAAGGGCTGCTCGAACGGCTGGGCGAGCACGGCGAGATGAACTCCCACGTCGTGCTCTCGACGCCGTACGAGGGCCGCACCGTCGAACCTCAGCCCGCGCGTGGCCGTCCGGTGACCGCCTCACAGGGCTGGACCCGCCGCCACCCGGGTGACCGCGCCTGAACCCCCGCTCGGCCTACGGCCAGGAAGGAGACGTGACGGTGGAACGAGTCCTCGTGATCGGCCTCGACCCCGCGCGGATCGACGGTTATGACCCGGAGCCGGTCCAGGCGGCGCTGGCCCGCGGCCGGGCCCGTTTCGACGACCTCGGCATCGAGGCCGACTATTGCCTGGTGGCGCTCGACGAGCACGCCGAGGCGGCGATCGTGCGGGCCCTGACCCGCGACGACTACGCCTGCGTGGTGATCGGGGGAGGCATCCGTACACACGAGCCGCTGCTCGGGTTCTTCGAGACGGTGATCAACCGGGTCAGGCGGCACGCGCCCGGCGCGGCCATCGCCTTCAACACCAGCCCCGATGACTGCGCCGACGCGGCTCTGCGGTGGCTGCGTCAGGAGTGACGGCCGCGCGTCACATGGTCTCCAGCGCCCTCATCATCAGGAGGACGGCGAACGAGCACCCGCCGACGAGCACGACCCCCGAGGCGGCGAGCGCGAGCCTGGCCGTGAACAGGCGCCGGACGACCAGATAGACCACCACGGTGCCCAGGAAGGCGAACAGCGGGAGCCAGGGCACGAACAGGCAGGCGCCGCCCACGAGGAGGGCGCAGGCCAGTGCGACCGCCGCCCTCGCGCCGCCCCGCAGGTCGCGGCGGGTGACCGCGTAGGTGACGCCTCCGGCGAGAACGGCACTCACCGAGATCATCATGATGATGATGTCCACGAACATCCTCCGAATCGGCGGACTTATGGTCATCAAGTGTGACCCCACCGGAGGTCAAATGGTTCGATCTTGGGCGCCTGCATCCGGCGACGGACGGCGGCCGGACCCGAGCACCTCCGCGACGTGAGCGGACCAGGCGAGGGGATCGACCGCGAGGAACGGCTCTCCGGCCACGGTCGCCGGGGTCGCCCCGGTGAACTCCACGACGTCGCGGTGCAGGTGGGACTGGTCGGCGTAGCCGGCGTCGGCCGCGACGAGGGCCGCGCCCTCACCCGCGACGAGACGGTGGGCGGCGTGGTCGAAGCGCACCAGCTTCGCGGCGCGTTTGGGCGGCAGGCCGACCTGCGAGCGGAACCGGGACCACAGGCGCTTGCGGCTCCAGCCGGTCTGCCCCGCGAGGGCGTCGATCCTGACGACGCCACGGCCCCCGACGATGCGTCTCCAGGCCCAGGCCACCTCTCCGTCCACGGGCACTCCAGCCGCGAACCGGCGGGCGATCAGCGCGTCGACCAGGACGAAACGGTCCTGCCACGACGAGGCCTCGCCCAGTCGTTCGCGGATCCGTGACGCCTCACGGCCCCACAGGTCGGTGAGGGAGACCACGGCGCCGTCGAGCTCGGCCGGTGAGACGCCGAGCACCGCCCGCGCGATCACCGGGGACAGGCGCACCTGCACACACTCGACGCTCTCGCCCGAGGCCCAGACCGCGCCCGCGGACCCGAGCCCCGGCCCGGCGGCGATGCTGCCCCGCTGCCGCCGGCCCGCGCCGTGGTCGACGACGGGCGACCCGGCGCCGAACTCCAGGATCAGCGTCACGGCCGGGTGCGGAACCATCCGGAGGGCTCCCAGGTCATGGACCCGGAACCCGGCCATGGTGACCCCGTCCACCAGGCTGGGGCCCGGCGGGCACGCGACCTCCCACACCGCCTCACCGTGCACGAACGTCCGCACCGTCTCATGCTAGGCGAGCCGCCTGGAGGGGGAACATTCGTCCAAGCCACCCGCGCGTACGGGTTGCGACAGTGGGCGGCATGACGATTCCCGACGGCGCGGCGCGCCCGCCATTCGAGGCCGCGGAGAGCACGATGGTGTCCCTGGACGACGGCGACATCCACGTGTGCCAGGACGGCCGCCGCGACGCGCCCGCGCTGCTGCTCATCCACGGATCCATGTCCTCGGCCCGCTCGTGGGACGCGCTGGTGCCGCTGCTGACCGGCTCCCATCGGGTCATCCGGCTCGACCTGCTCGGGCACGGCCGCTCGGGCAAGCCGGCCGACCGCGGCTACACGACCCCGGAGCAGGCCCGCAGGGTCGGCGTGGTGCTGGACCGGCTCGGCGTGGAGCACGCCGTGGTCGCGGGCCACTCCAGCGGCGGCGCGGTCGCCACCGCCCTCGCCGAGCAGCGGCCCGGCCTGGTGACGGCGCTCGTGCTCATCAACACCGGGCCCAGCCTGGACGCCTTCGTCGCACCGCCCGCCCCCGCGATCACGCCCGCGCAGTGGCCGCCGTCCGACGAGCAGATCCGCCGGTTCGCGGCCCCGGCCTTCAGCCGCCCGGGCTTCGAGATCCCGGACGAGCTGCTGGACGAGGTGCGCAGCATGACGTTCCACACGCTCACCACGACGATGCAGGCCACCACCGAGTATCTGCGGGAGCGTACGCTCCCGGACCGGCTGAGAACGCTCGGCAGGCCACTGCTGGTGATCTTCGGCGAGGACGACCGCAGATGGCGATCCTCGTCCGCGGCCGGCTACCGCGTGGTTCCCGGCGCGAAGGTCGAGGTGCTGCCCGGTCTCGGCCACACGCCCATCCTGGAGGACCCGTCGCGCACCGCCGTCCCGCTCCTGGCCTTTGCCGCGGAACACGCCACGCGGGCGCACTGAACGGTTGATGTCGCTTAGATTGCAGTATGTTGCGGTTCGTTGCGTCAGAGATCGTGTGCTGACCTTCACGGCTTCCTCCTCCCGTTAAGGAACCTCCCATGAGTGCCCAGGACGTCCGGACGATGCGGCAGGCGGTGCTCGGTTTCCTGAGCTCACTCGACACCGAGCGCAGGGCCGCGGCGACGGCGGCGTTCGGCTCGCCCGAACGCCGCCAGTGGTCCTATCTGCCCGGCCCTCGTCCGGGGCTGATGGTGGCGGAGATGACCTCCGCGCAGCAGGAACGGGCGCTCGCCCTGCTCGACGCCGGCTGCGGCGTGAACGGTGCGCGCATGGCGAGGGGCGTCATCGAGCTCGAACGCATCCGGCGCCGCCTGGCGACCGGTCTCGACGAGATCGACGGCGACCGCTACTGGTTCCGGGTCTTCGGCGACCCGGGAGGCGCCGGTCCGTGGACGTGGCGGGTCAACGGTCACCACCTCGCCGTGCACATCACGGTCGTCGGCGACTCGATCGCCGTCACGCCCAGCTTCCTGGGCGCCGAACCCGCCATGGTGCTGTCCGGGCCGCAGCGGGGCATGCGGCTGCTCGCGGAGGAGGAGGACCTGGGCCGGGCGCTGCTCGCCGACCTGACGCCGTACCAGCGATCGGTCGCGATCACCGGCGAGGTGGCTCCCGACGACGTGCTCACCCGCAGCGATCCCGTGGCCGGCCTCGACGGCATCCCCCGCGGGCTGGCGTACGCCGACATGTCGAAGCCGTCGAAGGACCTGCTCGAACGGCTCGTCCGCCGCTATTTCGACCGCGCCCCCGGCTGGTACGGCGAGACGTGCTGGCGCGAGGCGCAGGACGCCGGCCTCGACGAGGTGACGTTCGCCTGGATGGGATCGGACCAGCGCGGGCAGGGCCACTACTACTGCGTCGCCGGGCCCACGTTCCTGCTGGAGTACGACAACACCCAGGACGACGCCAACCACATCCACTCCGTGTGGCGCGACCTGCGTCATGACTGGGGCGAGGACCTGCTCGCGCGCCACTACGCCGAGCACCACTGACCCGCTCTCCTGGTGCACCACGTGCGTGCCGCCCCCATCCGGCGACGAACGGATCTGGTGCACGCCTCACCTCGCGGGGTCGTCGGGGGGACCACACCCCATACCGACGAACGATCTTGGTACAGGGAGCACCATGAGGTTCCTCATCGTCGGCGGCAGCGGCCGCCTCGGCAGGGAAGTCGCCCGGCAGTGCGCCTCGGCCGGGCACGAGGTGAACGCCACCTACCTCTCCCGGCCGGGCACGACCGAGGGCGTCGCGTGGTCGCCGCTCGACGTGCGCCGGCGGGAGGACGTCGACGCCGTGATCACCGCGGTCCGTCCTGACGTGGTCGTCAACGCCGCCTACCGTCAGAAGGACTGGGCGAGCACGGCGACGGGAGCGGCGCACGTCGCCCTCGCCGCCTCAGCGGCAGGCGCCCGGCTGGTGCACGTGTCCAGCGACGCCGTCTTCTCCGGCGCCGCGATCCACTACGACGAGACGTGCCCGCCCGACCCCATCACCCCGTACGGCGCCGCCAAGGCCGCCGCCGAGACGGCGGCGAGCACGATCGCGCCGGGCTCGGTGACGGTCCGCACGTCCCTGATCATCGGTGACGGCGGCTCTCCGCACGAGGCGCTGGTGCACGCGCTGGCCACCGGCAGGGCGACGGGAACGCTGTTCACCGACGACGTACGGTGCCCCGTGCACGTCGCCGACCTGGCCGCGGCGCTGCTCGAACTCGCCGTCTCCGACCACCACGGCATGCACCACGTCGCGGGGGCCGACGCGGTGACCCGGTACGAGCTCGGGCTGCTCATTGCCCGCCGCGACGGCCTCGACCCCGGCCGCCTGCCTGCGGGCCGACGCGCCGACGCCGGCGTGCCCGGCCCGATGGACGTGCGCCTGGAGTGCGGCCTGACGCAGCGGCGGCTGCGCACCCGGGTGCGGGGCGCGCGGGAGTTCCTGAGGTGACATGACGCCGGAGGCCGCGCACCCGCACACTGGAGACTGAGCACCCGCTGAGCACCGCTGAGCACCCGCTCGCCGGTGACCGCGCGCCCGCTCACCGGGCCGCGCTCACCCGCTCCAGCACAGACCCGGCATCGAATCACCCGGCGGCGCCGGCAGGTCGGCCCGCCGCCCAAGTTCCTCATCGTGCCCATCGACGTCCAGGTGCGGCCGGCCGTGAACACGCTGCTGATCCGAGGGGACGCCTCGCTCTCCGCGCTGGCGCGGCTCGTCCCCTCGGCCACCGTCGCCTCCCAGGAGACGACCCTGGCGGCCATCAGGGACGATCCGCTGACGAGCGCGGTGCGCTGGGCGCTCGTGGTGGTGACGGTCGCGCTGGCCTCGTACGCGCCGGCCGCCATCGTGCTGGGCCTGATGGTGGGGGCGGCGGAGCGGGCCAGGGCGGCCCGCCGCGCTCGGTCCCGCCGTGGACCTGTCGCCGTACGCCGGTGACCTGCCCGTCGGCGACTACGCGCTCGACATGTTCGTGCCGGGCGTGCTGGCGGCGGGGCTGGCCGCCGTGGCCGGGCTCGGCGCGTACGCGCACACGCTCGTCAGCGGCCGCCGCGGCCTCGGCGCCGTCCTCCGGGTGGGAGGCCTCGTCTGACTGGTCATCGCCCGGCATTGCGGGCACAGTGAAGCTGTGCCCGAGGACACGTTCGACGAACGGACAGCGCAGACGTACGAAGCCAAGTGGCCGGAACTGTTCGACCCCGCGGTCGTCGACCCCGTCGTACGGTTCCTCACCGACCTGGCCGGGCCCGGCGGCGCCGCTCTCGAACTGGGCATCGGTACGGGACGCATCGCGCTGCCGCTCAGCCGGCGAGGCGTGCGGGTGCACGGTATCGAGCTGTCGCGGGCGATGGCGGCGCGGCTGCGGACCGAACCGGGCGCTGAGGACATCCCCGTGACCATCGGCGACTTCGCCACCACCCAGGTGGGCACCGCCTTCACCCTCGCCTACCTCGTACGCAACACGATCACGAACCTCACCACACAGGACGAACAGGTCGAATGCTTCCGCACCGTGGCGGCGCAGCTGGAACCCGGCGGCTGTTTCGTCATCGAGGTCTACGTCCCTGAGCTCCGGCGTCTCCCGCCCGGCCAGACCGTGCACCCGTTCACCGTGACCCCGGACCATCTCGGTTTCGAGGAGTACGACGTGGCGTCGCAGATCGCCGTCTCCCACCATTACTGGGTGGTGGACGGCCGGCTCGAGACCCGTTCGACGCCGCACCGCTACGTCTGGCCGGCCGAACTCGACCTGATGGCACGGCTGGCCGGCATGACCCTGCGCGAGCGGTGGGCGGGCTGGAAGCGCGAGCCGTTCACCAGTGACAGCCGCAGCCACGTCTCGGTGTGGGAGAAGGCGCCGTAACTTCCTGGCGGTGCGGCGCCGCGCGTACCCTCGCCCTCCGGCACAGAGAAGCGGGGCCGTTCAGCGGGCGAAGGCCAGCCCGCGCTTGAGAGAGTCTTCGGCGATCAGATCGAAGTGGCCCAGGTCGGTGAGCTCCAGCGAGATGCGCGCCTCGTGCTGGACCGCCTTCCTGAGGAACGGAAGGTGCTCGGTGTAGGAGGCGGACAGGACGACCCGCACCTCGTCGGAGAGTCCCGCGATCGACGCCAGCCTCGCGCCGATCTGGGCGTAGCCGTCAGGCTCCCAGTAGTCGAGCATGTCACGGGAAAGCTGCCAGAGCTGGGTGAAATCCTTCTTCGAGACCTTGAGCAGATAGGAGCACAGCGCGCGGAACAGGTCGAGGTCCGTGGAGAGGCAGATCAGCTTCTTGAAGGCAGACAGAGAATCTTCCGGGTCGGCCTCGGCGAACAGTTTCGAGATGGTCATCGTCGACTGGTTCACGTTCGGTCGAGCAGCAGCGTCGCAGCGATCGGAGGAGCCGGCGACGCGCCCGACCTCCAGTGTTCCGCGAGGCGGAGAATCAGGTCGGCGCCCAGCGAGAACCCGACCAGGTGGATTCTTTTCCCTGGGTTCTTCAGATTGATCTCTTCGACCAGGTCGGCGACCATCCGGACATGGTCGGACAATGAAATCGGGCTGCCCGAATAAGAGGTATTCGCATCGAACCCCCGAAGCGTGACCGCGACGCTGTGATGCTCGTCGTGACGCGATAGGTAATCACGGTAGTCGTCGGCGTCCAGACCGAGCCCGTGCAGGAAGACCACGAGGTCGGGGGAGGTCGAGGAATTTTCGATATAGGTCAACCCGTGCCCCGAAAACCCACCTACGGGAGAAGCGGCAAGTTCGGTTCTCATCGTTACTTCCAAAGCTTGAGTCGAACGTCGGAGCGAGCAGTGGCAGGCCGGATGGCACCAGAATCGACCTTGTGGGCGATTTGCACGTTCCATGCAGCACTGGAATGCCATGGACAGCAAGAACGCCTGCTGGCTTAATAGGCTACACGGGATAACTCCATTCGGCACGTACTTGCATTGACGGCCGCCGTGCCCCTGGCGAGGGCTACGGGGAAGAGATGGTGCGTGAGCAGCACGATGACGGAGTCCGCGGCGAAGGAATGGAATTTGGAACGTGCCACAGAATCCAAGACCCTGGCGTTCCTCCTGCCCGGTCTGGGGCTCGACGCGAACGACTTCCGGCCTTACATGAACATCGCTCGGGAGCACACGGCGGCGCTCACCCTCTTCGGGTTCAACGCCGACGAAGCGGGGGACGAACGGTACCGGCCGGTGGGTCTCACCACGCACGTGGAGCTCGTCAATGGGGCTCTCAACAGTCTTCGCAGAAAGTATCCGCAGAAGAAGATGGTTCTCATTGGCTTCTCGACGGGCGCGGACATGGTCATCAGGCTCGGTGAATTCTGGCAGGCCCACCCGACACGGGATCCACGTGTCTCGGCCATACTCCTGCTGGATCCCAACATCAACCACTCGTCGATGGTCGTGTCCGGGGCCTTCGCCACGATGAACCCGTCCCACCCCCTGGCGGAGCTCAAGGAGGTCGCCCGGATCCCGCAGAGCCTCACCGAGTTTCAGAACATGTCTGAGTATCTCCATAAAATCAGCAAGAAGAATTTGGCGCACATACAGCGACATGCCGAGGATTGGTGGAACTACTGGGAGGACGATGGCAGATATGACCTCTTCTTCCAGCGTATCGGCAGGTTGCATGGGATGAATCCCAGGATCAGGGTTCTGTTCTCCGTCCACTACGATCGCCATTTCAACGAGATCTACGCCAGAGCCAGACGGCAGAACATGGGCCACGTCTTCGGCCTGCGCAGATACGACCACTTCGAATTGCTGAACGACAGGCTGCTCGCGGATGAGGTGGCCAAGGTGCGGGCCGTCCCCGTCTCCCCCCGCTTGTGAGTCCGTATCATCGCGGCATGACGCTGCCGAACCCGGAGCCGCGGCCCAGCCGGCGGGCGGTGCTCCTCGCCGCCGGAGGGCTGCTCGCCGGGTGCGCCGAGCAGCCCGAGATCGGCCGGGTCGATCTGCGCCTGGCCACCGGGCCGGCCGGGGCGGTCTACCGGCGCATCGGCGGCGTGCTGGCCGGCCACATCTCCGAGCAGGTGCCGGGCGCCAGGGTGCGCACCGTGCCGAGCGGGGCGTCCACCGACAACATCCGCATGTTGCGGGCCGGTGAGGTGCAGCTCGGGCTGACCAGCCTGGACGCGCTGATCAGCCCCGACGGCAGCGCGCCCGAGGGCCTGTCGGCGATATGCAGGCTGTACGAGAGCCACCTGCACCTCGTGGTCATGGCCGGTTCGCCGATCGACGAGTTCGGTGACCTGAAGGGCAAGCGCGTCTCGCTCGGCGCCCGCGACTCGGGCACCGAGTTCACGTCGCTGCGGGTGCTGGAGTCGGTGCCGGTGGACGCCGACGGCCAATACCTCAGTCAGGCCGCATCGGCGGCGGCGCTGCGCGACGGCGAGATCGACGCGATGTTCTCCCTCACCGGCGTCCCGACACCCGCCATCACCGAGCTGGCTCAGCGGCACGAGATCCGGCTGATCCACCTGGACGAGCAGGCGCCCGCGCTGTTCACGAAGTTTCCCGGCCCCTACACCCCGGCCACGATCCCCGCGACCGCGTACACCGGGGTGTCCGCCACTCGCACCGTCGCCGTGCCCAACGTGCTGCTCGCCCGCAACGACCTGCCCGACGACCTGGTCCACGCCATCACCGACACGATCTTCACGCACACCGGCACGCCGGCCCCCGCCGCGCCGGGCGCCGCAGGAGCCGTTCCCGACGCCGTGCCCGAGGCGTGGCAGATCAACGTACGGACCGGGATCTCCACCGCATCGATCCCGCTCCATCCGGGCGCGGCCGCCTGGTTCCGCGCGCACAAACGCTGACTTCCGCCAGGCGTCCAGGCGTCACGCAGGCTCAGGCGGGCGCCGGGGCCTCGGCTGACGACGGCACCCGTGGGACGGCGGGCAACGCGACCACCGCGGCGAACCCGTGCCCCGACCCGTCCGGGCGCGGCAGCCCGTCCTCCAGCTGCAGCTCGCCCCCGGCCGCGCCCACCAGGTCGGCGCAGATCGCCAGCCCGAGGCCGGTTCCCGGCACGTTCTGGTGCCGGGGCGAGCGCCAGAACCGCCGGAGCGCCTGGGTCCGCTCGGACGGGTCGATCCCCTGCCCGTCGTCGCGGACGATGATCGTGACCACCCCTCCGGCCCCGGAAC
>NZ_SMLD01000111.1:0-31642 GCF_004352805.1 Nonomuraea mesophila | reverse complement strand
GGGCGGGCCGGTGGGGTGGACGTCGTCGCCGGGCGGCGGCGCCAGAACGGCAGCGCGACCACCACCATGACCACCCCCGCGGAACCGGCCACGGCGAACGCCCATCCCGGGCCGGTCCCGTCGATGACGGCTCCCGCGATCGGCGCCGAGACGGCACCGCCCACCAGCAACGCGGTGCCGTGGAAGCCCATCGCCTCTCCCCTCGCTCCTACGGGCACCCAGCGGGTGAGCACGTCGACGGTGGACGACAGGGACGGCGCGCAGAGCAGGCCCGAGGGAATCAGCGCCAGGACCAGCCAGTGCCAGCCGCCGCCCACCAGCCCCACGGGAACGGTGAGCAGGCCCATGGCCCCGATGAGGGCCAGCGGCGAGAACCCGCGTGACAGGCCTCCGTACAGGAAACCGCCGATCAGGGAGGCGACCGCCCAGATGGCCACGGCGAGGCCGACCCACTCGGTCTGGCCGGTGCTCTCCATGGCGGCGACCAGGGCGAGCTCGGCCCCCGTGAGCATGAATGTGGCCGCCGCGACCGTGCCCAGCAGCGCCACGAACGCCGGCGTGACCCACTGCCGCCTGGGCACCTTGACGACCGGCTCCGCTCTTTCGCCGGCCGAGCGGGTGGGCGGGTTGAGCACGATCAGCCCCACGCCCGCGGTCGTCACCCCGATCCCGATGGCGGCCATCGTCGGGCCGCTGCCGAGGGTCGTGACGCCGGCCACCGCGAGCGCGGGACCCGTCATGTAGGACAGCTCGACCAGCATCGAGTCGACCACGAAGCCGCTGCGCCGCTGGGGCTCGGGCACCATGGCGGCCAGGCACTGGCGCGTCACGCTGAACACCGGCAGCGCCAGCAGCCCCGCCACCGCCGCCGCCAGGAGGAGGCCGGGGAACGGCAGCGCCCACGCGC
This sequence comes from Nonomuraea mesophila, assembly GCF_004352805.1. NCBI lineage: Bacteria > Bacillati > Actinomycetota > Actinomycetes > Streptosporangiales > Streptosporangiaceae > Nonomuraea > Nonomuraea mesophila. The sequence continues at coordinate 30,735 of NZ_SMLD01000111.1, read as the reverse complement.
ACGCCCAGAACGCCGCCTGTGCCACGGTAGTGACGGTGACCACGGGACGAAGCCCGTGCTTGTCGACGAACCTGCCCGCCAGCGGCGAGCCGATCGCCATGCCGACCGTGCTGGCCATCGTGACCAGCCCGGCGCGGGCGAAGCCCAGGTCCAGCGTCGTGGCGACGTGCAGGGTCAGCGCCATGCCCACCGCCGTGGACGGGATGCGCGCCAGCAGCCCCACCACCAGCAACGTGGGGACACCGCGAAGCGCGAGCAGACGCCGGTAGGGGTCGAGAGCCATGTGTTCGTTACCTCCGGGGTGATTCTGGCAAGAGGCACCGACAGTTCCGCCACCGGTTCTCCGCGCGTGCCATCATCGGAGGAGTCCGGGTACGCCACAGGGGCGCCTCGAGACCTTCCTGGAGTGATGACACATGTCCTCTTCGACCACGCTGTACGGCGGCGCCGCCGGGCGCCGCGTCACCGTCCGCGACCTCGCCGCGGCCAAGGAGCGCGGAGAGCGGTGGCCCATGGTCACCGCCTACGACGCCATGACGGCGAAGGTGTTCGACGCGGCGGGCATCCCGGTCCTGCTGGTGGGCGACTCGGCGGCCATGGTCGTCTACGGCCACGACTCCACGCTGCCCGTCACGGTCGACGACCTGCTGCCTCTCACGGCGGCCGTCGTACGCGGCTCGTCGCGAGCGCTGGTGGTCGCCGATCTGCCGTTCGGGTCGTACCAGTCCTCACCGCGGCAGGCGCTCGAGACGGCGGCGCGCTTCATGAAGGAGGCGGGCGCGCACGCGATCAAGCTGGAGGGCGGCCGCCGGATCGTGCCCCAGGTCGAGGCGCTGGTCGGGGCGGGCATACCGGTCATGGCGCACCTGGGCCTGACCCCGCAGTCGGTCAACGTCATGGGCGGCTACCGCGTCCAGGGGCGCGGTCAGGCGGGCGACGAACTCATGTCGGACGCCAAGGATCTGGAGGGTGCCGGGGCGTTCTCGGTGGTGCTGGAGTGCGTGCCCGCCGACCTGGCGCAGCGGGTGACGACGTCGCTCGCGATCCCGACGATCGGCATCGGGGCGGGCCCGTCGACGGACGCGCAGGTGCTGGTGTGGCAGGACCTCATGGGGCTGACGCCTCGTCCGGCGAGGTTCGTCAAGCAGTACGCGGACCTGGCGGGCGAGATGGACCGCGCCGTACGCGCCTTCGCCACCGACGTCACATCCGGTGCCTTCCCCGCACCCGAGCACACCTACCGCTGACCGGCCCCGCACCGTCCGCTCCCCGACGGGCCACGGGCCCGCCGGGGAGGCCGGGCGAACGCCGGGCGAACGCCGGAGGGAACGCCGGGGGAACGCCGGAGGGAACGCCGGGGGAACGCCGGACGTGACGCGCTGGTTTGCGCGACCTGGCCGGCGCCCGGCGCCTCACCGCCCTCACGGATGCACGGGCCGCGAACCCGCACCCGCCCACAGCGAGCGTTCTCGTCGGTGGGGGCGCCGCACGCCATGCCGGACCCGGCGCGGACGGGGTCAGGTGGTCAAGGTGGCGGGATCGGTGTTGGAGCCGCAGACGACGACCGCCACCCGCTCCCCCGGGCCCGGTGTGTAGACCCCTGACAACACCGCCGCGTACGCCGCCGCGCCGGCGGCCTCGGCTGCGATGTGGTGCCGCTGCCAGAGGGTACGGCGGGCGGCCATGATGGCATCGTCGGCCACGAGGACGCTCTCGACCCTGGGGCCGGACAGGATCTCGAAGGCCAGGCCGCCGATCTTGCTGGCGCCCAGCGCGTCGGCCCCGACGCCGCTCACCTCGACGGGTACCGGGCGGCCCGCCTCCAGCGCCGCCCGCAGGGTCGGGATCCGCTCGGGTTCCACGGCGACGATCCGCGGCCCTTCTCCGGAGGCTTCCGCCGCCGCACCCGGAGAAGCCACCGCACCCGGGGAAACCACCGCACCCGGAGAAGCCGCACCCTCCGTGCCCAACGTGATGCCAGCGGCGAAGCCTCCGCCGCCGACGGCCACCACCACGGTGTCCACGCCGCCGGTCTGCTCCGCGATCTCCAGCCCGGTGGTCCCCTGCCCGGCGATCACCTCGGGCTGGTCGTAGGCGTGCACCGTCAGCGCGCCGGTCTCGGCGGCGCGTTTGGCGGCGGCCTCGGCGGCCTCGGAGTAGATGGCGCCGGTCTGGGTGATGTGCGCGCCCAGCGCCTGCAGCCCGGCCAGCTTCACCGGGCTGGTCACCTCGGGCACGAAGATCTCGGCCCGCACGCCCAGCTCCCGCGCCGCGTACGCCACGGCCAGCCCGTGGTTGCCGCCGCTGGCCGCGATCACGCCGCCGTCGGGCAGCTCGCCGGCCGACAGGATGCGGTTGAACGCCCCGCGTACCTTGAAGGACCCCGAGTGCTGCAGCAGTTCGAGCTTGAGGAAGAACCCTGGCGAGATCTCGAACACCGGGGTGCGCAGCGCCAGGCCGCCGATCCTGCCGGCGGCGGCCCGCACGTCCTCGTGGGCGACGGTGGTCACGTTGTCCTCTCGTTCATGACATGCCTGGTCGTCAGCATTCGACACTATGCCAGCGCCTGGGAGATGTCGGCCCAGAGGTCCTCCGGGTGCTCGATGCCGGCCGCGATGCGCACGGTGCCCTCGCCGATGCCGCTGCGGGCCAGTTCCTCGGGGCCGAGCGACCGGTGCGAGGTGGAGGCGGGGTGCAGGATGAGCGTCTCGACGCCGCCCAGCGAGGGGGCGAGCAGCGCCAGGCGTACGGAGCTCATGAACTTCTCCCCTGCCGCGCGCCCGCCGGCCAGGTCGAACGCGAACACCCCGCCGAACCCCGGCAGCAGCTTGCCCGCCAGCTCGTACGAGGGGTGCGAGGCGAGCCCCGGCCAGTGCACGGCCGTCACGGCGGGGTGCTCGGCGAGCCGGACGGCCAGGTGGTGGGCGTTGGAGCAGTGGCGTTCCATGCGCAGCCCCAGGGTCTGCAGCCCGCGCAGCGTCAGCCAGGCCGCGAACGGGTCGGCCGAGGCCCCGAGCTCGACCGAGAAGTGCCACACCTTCTCGTAGAGCGCGGCGTCGGCGAAGACGGCGAGCCCGCCGACCACGTCGGTGTGCCCGGACAGATATTTGGTCGTGGAATGCACCACGATGTCCGCGCCGTGCTCGAGCGGCCGGCAGAGCATGGCCGTGGCGAACGTGTTGTCGACCACGGACAGGATGCCGAGCTCGCGGGCCACCGCGCACATGCCGGGCAGGTCGGCCACGAGCGTCATCGGGTTGCTGATCGTCTCCAGGTAGACGAGCCTGGTCTCGGGCCGTACGGCGGCGCGCAGGGCGCCGGGATCGTTCTCCGGCACGTACGTCACCGTGATGCCGAACCGGCCGGTCAGCTCGTTGAGCATGGCGGCGGTCCCCCCGTACAGCGATCGCTGGGCCACCATGTGGTCGCCGGGCTTGAGCAGGCCGAGCAGGACGGTGTTGATCGCGCCCATGCCCGACCCGGTGGCCACGGCTCCCGCGCCGCCCTCGAGCCCGGAGACGGCCAGCTCCAGGGAGCGGACGGTGGGGTTGGTGTAGCGCCCGTAGACGTACGCGCCGTCGGGGCGCCCCATCGAGGCGGCCATCACGGCGGGGTCCTCGAACACGAACCCCGAGGTCTGGTAGATGGGAACGCTGATCGGACGGCTGCCCTCGACGGCCGGCTGAGGCGGGTGCACGGCCCGCGTTTCGGGGCGGAATTCGCTCATAAGCCAAGGATCGCCCACAAACGGGACTCACCGTGAGGGCCAATGCCTCAGAATTGGTCCATGAATGGGGCCAATCATGATGACCTCGTCGACCTGCTGGGCCGCTGGGCGTCGGGGCGCGGGCCGCTGTACCTGCTGCTCGCCACCCGGCTGCGGGAGCTGATCGACGACGGCGTCGTACCGCCCGACGAGCCGCTCCCGCCGGACCGCGTGCTCGCCAGGCGGCTGGCGGTGGGCCGGGGCACGGTGGTGGCGGCGTACGACCTGCTGCAGCAGGAAGGGCTCGTCGTACGCCGGCGGGGCAGCGGCACCCGCGTGGCCGCGCTCGACCTGCCCGCGACGCGCTCGGCCGACGGAGTGGCGGCCAACCCGCTGCTGCTGCACCTCCTGCATCCGCCGGACGGCGTGCAGCAGCTCATGTGCGCCGCCCCGCCCGACCCGCCGGAGGCGATGTTCGAGGCGTACGCCGAGGCCGGGGCGCGGCTGGCGGGCACCCGCTCCATGGGGTACCGGCCGGCCGGGGAACCCGCCCTGCGGGAGGCGCTGGCCGTCTACTACACCGGGCGCGGCGTGCCGACGACGCCCGAGGAGATCATCGTGACGACGGGCGCGCAGCAGGCGCTCACCCTGCTCGCCGGGCTGCTGCTGACCCCCGGGGACACCGTGCTGGCCGAGACGCCCACGTACCCGGGCGCTCTGGAGGTCTTCCGGCACGCGGCGGCGGCCATCAGGCCGGTGACGGCGGAGCAGGCGGACGCGGCCATGCGCGAGCGTCCCGCGCTGGCGTACTTCGTTCCCACGGCCCGCAACCCGGACGGCGCCGTCATGGACCGTCCGGCGCGCAGGCGGCTGGCCGCGCTGGCCGCGGAGCACGACGTGCCGCTGATCGACGACGAGGTCCGCGCCGAGCTGTGCTTCTCGGGCGAGACGCCGCCACCGCTGGCGGCGTACGGGCGGGGTGAGCAGATCATCACGGTCGGCTCCCTGAGCAAGCTGGTCTGGGGCGGGCTGCGCGTGGGCTGGATCCGCGCGGCGGCGCCGCTGGTGGCGCGGCTAGCCAGGCTGCGGGCCGTGCGCGACCTCGGCGGCGAGGTCGTCAGCCAGCTCGCCGCCGTCGCCCTGCTCCGCCGCCTCGACGAGGTACGGGCCGCGCGGGTGAGCACGTCCCGCCGGCTGCACGACCACCTCTGCGCCGGGCTGCGCGAGCGCCTGCCGTCGTGGTCGATCGCGCCCGCGCTCGGCGGCCAGACCCTCTGGGTCGGCATCCCGCGCGGCGACGCCGGCTCGTTCGCCCAGGTCGCGCTCCGTCACGGGGTCGCGGTGGCGCCCGGCCGGTCGTTCGACCCCGCGGGCGGGCACGCCGGCCACATGCGGCTGCACTTCCTGCTCCCCGAGGACGAGCTTTCGCGGGCGGTGAACAACCTGGCCGCGGCCTGGGCCGTCTACGACGGAACGGACAAATCGGTCTCCCGCCGGACCCTGGTCGTCTGACAGGGTGTGGTTATGGATTCGACCTTCGTACTCGTGCACAGCCCCTCCGTCGGGCCCTCGACGTGGGCTCCCGTGGCCGAGTCGCTGGAACGCCGCGGGCACGCGGCGGTGGTGCCCGACCTGACCGGCGTGACCGCGGGAGAGGCGCCCTACTGGCCGCGCGTGGTGGAGACGGTGCGCGCGGCCACCCCCGGCACCCGCGTGGTGCTCGCCGGGCACAGCAACGCCGGGCTCTTCCTCCCCTTGATCAAGGAGGGTCTCGACGGGCGGGTGGTGGCCTGCGTGTTCGCCGACGCGCACCTCCCGCCGCGCGACGGGCTGGTCAAGGCCGCCGACGACGGGTTCCTGCCGTTCCTGCGCGATCTGGCGGGCCCCGACGGCATGTTGCCGCGCTGGACCGACTGGTGGGACGAGGAGGACGTCGTGGCCCTGCTGCCCGACCCCGCGACGCGCGTGCGGGTGGCGGCCGAGCAGCCCCGGCTGCCGCTCGACTACTACACGCAGTCCCTGCCGGTGCCCGCCGGGTGGGACGACGTCAGGTGCTCGATGTTGTGGTACGGCCCGCCGTACGACACGATCGCCGAGGAGGCCGCGCGGCGCGGCTGGCCCGTGACCCGGCTGCCCGGTCAGCACCTGCACCAGGTGATCGATCCGGAGGGTGTCACCGACGCGCTGCTCAAGTTGTCCGGGAAGTCGTGAATTCTTCACTGCCGTCCGCGATCGCGCCCCGCGATAGTCGGACCCATGAGAGCGATAGAAGTCAGCGGGCTCAGCAAGAGCCACCAGGCTTTCCCCGCGGTCAAGGACGTCTCGTTCGAGGTCGCCGAGGGCACGGTCTTCGCGCTGCTCGGCAGGAACGGCGCGGGCAAGACCACGACGGTCGAGGTGCTCGCCGGTTTCCAGCGCGCCGGCCGCGGCACCGTGCGGGTGCTCGGCCTCGACCCCTGGTCCGACAGGGCGGCCCTGCGTCAGCGCGTCGGGATCATGTTGCAGGAGGCCGGGTTCTTCCCTGAGCTGACGGTCGCCCAGACCGTCGACATCTGGCGCGACTTCACCGCCGCGCCGCGCCCGCGCGACGAGGCGCTGGAGCTGGCCGGGCTGGAGGGCCGGTCGGGCACGCGGGTGCGCCAGTTGTCCGGCGGCGAGAAGCGCAGGCTCGACCTCGCGCTCGCCCTGCTGGGCCGCCCCGATGTGCTGTTCCTCGACGAGCCGACGACCGGCATGGACCCCGAGGCGCGGTCGAGGACCTGGGAGGTGGTCCGCGACCTGGCCGGGCAGGGCACCACGGTCCTGCTGACGACCCACTACCTGGAGGAGGCGCAGCGCCTGGCCTCCGCCCTCGCCGTCATGGACCAGGGTGAGATCGTGGCCTCCGGCGGGATGGCGGAGACGCTCGCGGCGCGGCGCGGGCGGGTGGCGTTCCGGATGCCCGCCGAGGTCCGTCCCGCGGACCTGCCGCTGGCGGTCACCCTGGAGGGCGACCTCGCCGTCTGCCGGGCCGAGGATCCCGATCTCGCCGCGCAGACGCTCCTCAGCTGGGCGGCGGCGCGCGGCGTGCGCCTGGCCGGCCTGGAGGTCCGTACGGCCACCCTCGAAGACCTCTTCCTCGACCTGTCCAGGAGCGCCCGATGACCGGCCCGATGGGCAGCCCGAGGACCAGCCCGAGGACCAGCCCGAGGACCAGCCCGAGGAACATGGCCGCCACATTCCGCCTCGCCACCCGCCTGTTCTGGCGTGACAAGTCCATGGTGTTCGCCTCTGTGGTCACCCCCGTCGGGCTGGCCGTCGGGATGCCCGCCCTCATGCGGAACGTGACCGACGTCGCCGCGGCCACCCACATCTTCCAGGGCGCGCTCGCGCTGCTGCTGGCGATCACCGCGTTCATGAACGTCACCGTCGTCCTGGCCGGCCGCCGCGACCAGCTCGTGCTGAAACGGCTGCGGGCGAGCCGGCTGACCGACGCGCAGATCCTCACCGGCCAGATCGCCGGCACGGCGACCCAGACCGTGATCGTGATCGTGTCGTGCACGCTGGCCGTGCACCTCGTGGCGGATGTTCCGCTGCCGGCCGACCCCGTCGCGTTCGCCGCCGTCGTGATCGCGGGCTCGGCCGTGTTGTCCCTGCTCGGCGCCGCGTACACGGCCGCCGTCCCGCGCGCGGAGCTGGCAGCGGCGTTCACCACGCCGGTGTTCCTGGTGGCGGGCGTCTCCGCGGGCGCGATGGGCCCCATCCCGCTGCCCTCGTGGCTGCCTCCCGTGCTCGGCCTGCTGCCGACCACGGCCGTCGTCGACGCCGTCAGGACCGGCGAGCTCGTCGTCCCCCTGCTGATCCTGGCCGGATGGACGCTGGCCGGGCTGGCCGCGATCCGGCTGTGGTTCCGCTGGGAACCCCGCAGGTCATAATCGTCACCGTGACCTCGTCAACCGCCAGGCGGCTCGCGACCGGGCTGATCGTCGGCGTCTCATGCGCCTACACGATGATCGCGCTGCTCTACTTCCAGCACGGCGCGGTCTACGGTGTGCTGGCCACCATGGCGATCAGCGCCGTCATCACCACCTACTCCCTCAACATGCGGGCGGCGCTGCGCGATGCGCGCCCGCCGCTCTTCCCTGCCACGCTCGTGCTCCAGGTGGCCGCGACCTACCTGCCGGAGCTGCTGCCGGGCGGCTGGTCGGCCGTGGCGGCCCCGCTGCTGGCCGGGAGCCTGCTGGTGTACCTGCCGCTGCGCTGGGGCGGCTCGCTGGTGGGGCTCATGATGGTCTACGAGGGTGCCGCGTTGTCCCTGTCCGGTGCGGTGCCGGTGATCGTCGCCTTCTACGTGATCACCGTGCCGACGACGGGGGCGATGACGTACGCGCTGGTGCGGTTCGTCCGGGTGACGGCCGAGTTGGAGGCGGCCAGGGCCGAGCTGGCGGAGGCCGCGGTGATGAGGGAACGCCTGCGCATCTCCCGCGATCTGCACGACGGGCTCGGCCGCAGCCTCACCGCGATCGCGCTCAAGGGCGACCTGGCCGCCCGCCTCATGGAGGGCGATCCCGGCCAGGCCCGCTCGGAGGTGGGCGAGCTGGTTCTGGTGGCCAGGGAGGCGGCCAAGGACGTACGGCAGGTGGCCAAGGGCTACCGGGCGCTGTCGCTGACCGGCGAGGTCGACAGGGCGGTGGCGCTGCTGGAGTCGTCCGGGGTGGACGCGCAGGCGCACCTGGCCGACGTGCCGCTCCCCCGGCGGTCCGAGGAGGCGCTGGCGTGGGCGGTGCGCGAAGGTGTCACCAATGTTCTGCGCCACAGCCGGGCCACGACCTGCACGATCACGACGTCGCTGCAGGGCACGACACTCCGTCTCGAGGTGGCGAACGACGGCGCGCTCATCGGCTCGCGCCCGGCCGGCGGCGGGCTCACGGGCCTGGCGGAGCGGGCCGCGCAGGCCGGCGGTTCCTGCGCCGCCGCCCCGACGGGCGCGGGAGGTTTCCTGCTGGCCGTGGAGGTGGCGACGTGATCAGAGTGCTGCTGGCCGAGGACATGCACATGATCCGCGCCGCCCTCACCGCCCTGCTCCGCCTCGAGTCCGACATCGACGTGGTCGCGGAGGTCACCCGCGGCGACGAGATCGTGCCCAGGGCCCTGGAGATCCGCCCCGACGTCGCCGTCGTGGACATCGACCTGCCGGTCGTCGACGGCATCACCGCCGCCGCCGAGCTGCGCGAGCGCCTGCCGTCGTGCCGGATCCTCGTGCTCACCGCGATGGGCCAGCCCGGCCACCTGCGCAGGGCGCTGGCCGCCGGCATCGAGGCGTTCCTGGTCAAGGACGCGCCCGGCGACCGGCTCTCCGACGCCGTCAGGCGTACGGCCTCCGGCCTGCGCGTGCTGGACCCCGAGCTCGTCGCCTCGGCCATGGAGCACGGGGAGAGCCCGCTGACGCCCCGGGAGTCGACCGTGCTCAGGGAGGCGGCCGGGGGCGCGTCGGCCGAGGACATCGCCGCGCGCCTGCACCTGTCGCCCGGCACCGTACGCAACTATCTGACCGGAGTCATCACCAAGACGGGCGCCCGCAACAAGATCGACGCCATCCGCATCGCCGAGGACGCCGGCTGGTTGTGAGCCGGGTGCCTCACGCGGGTCAGATGTCGGTGATGCGCAGCCCGGCGTGCGCCTTGTAGCGGCGGTTGATGGAGATGATGTTGGCGGTCAGCGCCTCCACCTGGCAGGCGTTGCGCAGCCGTCCGCCATAGACGCCCCGCACCCCCGGGATGGCCTCGGCGAGGGCCTGCACCGTGTCGGTGGCCTCGCGGTCGTCGCCCAGCACCAGCACGTCGAGGTCCACCTTCTCCACCGCCGGGTCCAACAGCACCACGGCCGACACGTGGTGGAAGGCGGCCACCACACGGCTGTCGGTCAGCACGGCGGCGGCCTGCTGCGCCGCGCTCCCCTCCTCGACGGGCAGCGCGTACGCGCCCTGCTTGTCGAAGCCGAGCGGGTTGACGCAGTCGACCACGATCTTGCCGGCCAGCTCGGCGCGCAGGGACTCCAGCAGCGCCTTGTGCCCGTCGTACGGCACCGCGACGATCACCAGGTCGGCCTGCGAGGCGACGGCGGCGTTCGCGTCGCCCGTCACGCCCGCTCCGATGGACGCAGCCGCCTCCTGGGCGCGCTGGGCGCTGCGCGATCCGATCAGCACCGGATGCCCCGCGAGCGCGAGCCGCCGCGCCAGCCCCTTGCCCTGGTCGCCGGTGCCGCCGAGGATGCCGATGGAAAGCCCGTTAACGTCAGTCATAGCCAGATCATGCCAGCTCCGCCCCCGCGGACCCGCAGCCGGGCTCGCCGCGGGCGAGCCCGGCAGGGTGAGGGTCTGACCCGGCGGCGGGTCAGCAGTTGCCGGACGCGGGCAGCCCGTACAACCGCAGCGCCAGCCACCCGACGGCCAGCGGCCCGCCCTCGACGGCTCCGGTGACGTGGTCGGGCGCGGGCAGCTTGGTCCAGCGCACGTTCACCCCGGCCCGGCAGTACTGCGAGCGCAGCGCCGACCCCACCGACAGCGGGATGATCTGGTCCCCGGTGGCGTGGTACAGGAGCATCGGCACCCGCGGGGCCACGGACCCGAGCCGGTTCTCCGCCAGGCGCGCCTGCCACTTGGGCTGGCCGAGCAGGTCGATCGGGCTGAGGTCGGAGAAGCGGAGCCCTGCCAGCTTGTCCAGGTCTCCCACGCAGTCGCCGGCGGCGTCGGCGAGCAGTGCCCGGCCGCGATCGTTGAGGTCGGCGTCGAGGTCGAGCTCCGGGTAGGCGGCGTCGAGTCCCGCCCCGGCGGCCGCGGCCAGCCCGAAGTCGTCGCCGCCGTCGAGGTGGCGGGCCACGGCGTGCAGGTCCGCGGGCACGCCGCCGGCCGCGACCGCCCGGAGCCGCAGTTCGGGCGCGTACGCGGGCTGCAGTTGGGCGGCCCATCCGGCGGACGCGCCGCCCTGGGAGTAGCCCATGACGGCGACGGGCGCCCGGTTCGACAGCCCGGCGCCGGGCACGCGCGTGGCGGCCCTGACCGAGTCGAGCACGGCGTGCCCCTGGGAGATCCCCGCCATGTACGTGTGCGGCCCGGGCGTGCCGAGCCCCTCGTAGTCGGTGATCGCCACCGCGAACCCCTTGAGCAGCAGCAGGCTCACCAGGGCGAGCTCGGCCTCGCGGCCCTGGGCCATGCTGACGGACGGGGCGCACTGGTCGCCGAGCCCGTGGGTGCCGACGGCGTACCCGACGACGGGGCGCGTGCCGAGCGGGTAGCGGCTTTTTGGCACGAGCAGCGTGCCGGAGACCGTGTTGAGCGAGCCGGTGGCAGAGGTGGAGTGGTAGAGGACGTGCCAGGCGTTGACCGGCACCTCGAGCAGCTTGCCCGGCAGCAGGTAGACGGTGGTGGGCCGGGCCGAGACGACGTCGCCGGGAGTCGCGGCGCGGGCAGGGGTGGCGATGAGGGACAGAACCAGCAACACCGCCGACAACAGCGCCGATAACCGGGATACGGACATGCTGACGCGCACACGTGAGGTCATGTGCCGCCCTTCTCTTGAGGATCACGCACTCGGGGGGGCGGCGCCGCGAGCCCGATCGTTACTCGCAGGTAACCCCCTGTCAAGGCCTGTTTTGACGGGCGGCGGCCACCTGGTGCCCGGACGCCACTCCCGAATCAGCCTCCCCGTGAGGACGACGTCGGGCACCATGGGGAGATGGACTCAGGATCGGTGGCACTCCTGCGCGAGCTCCTGGCCGACACCGGCTGGATCGACCGCGCGCGCGAGCTGGGTCTCGCCCTGCGCACCACCCGCTCGCCCGGCGGCCTGCTGCTGGTCGGCCCGCCCGACGACGAGCCCTGGCACCTGACCGCGCACCTCAGCGACGAGGCCCGCTACTCCGGGCTGACGCAGCTCACGCCCACGCTGGTCCGCTGGGCCCCGCCGAGCGACGCTCCCGCCCACCTGCGCGTCGGCCTCGACCGCCTGGAGCGGGCGGCGCGGGGCGAGACGTTGTTCGTGCTGGCCGAGCAGCAGGCCCCGGTCCCGCTGCTCGAACGCGTCGACGACGCGCGGCGTACGGGCGCGACGATCCTGGCGATCGAGGGCGGCGACGCCGAGCTGACCGGCCTCGCCCATGACGCGATCGCGGTGCCGCCCAGCGGGCCGGTGACGTTCGACGGCGCGCAGCACCTGGTGAGCGCGGCGGCCGGCGAGGTGGAGCGGCGTCTGGGGCTGCGCGAGCGTCTGGCCCGGCTGCTGGAGAAGGTCAGCGGCCCGCAGGTGACCGACTGAGGAGGCTTCGATGATCGTCGAGCTCAGCCACCGTGTCGTCGAGGGAATGACGACCTTCCCCGGCATCCCCGGTCCGAAGCTCGGGGTGCACCTGAGCCGGGAGGACTCACGCGCGATGTACGCTCCGGGCACGGAGTTCCACATCGGCGTGATCACGCTGGCCGCCAACACCGGCACCTACGTCGACACGCCGTTCCACCGCTACGCCGGCGGCGACGACCTGTCGCAGGTGCCGCTGTCGAAGCTGGCCGACCTCCCCGGCCTGGTGGTCCGGGCGGCGGGGCAGCGCGTGGTGAGCCTCGACCGGACGCTGGACGTACGCGGCCGGGCCGTGCTGATCCACACGGGCTGGGACCGCCACTTCGGCACCGACGCCTACGCCTACGGCCACCCCCACCTCGCGCCCGAGTCGGCGGCCTGGCTGGCCGGTCAGGGCCCGGCGCTGGTCGGTATCGACTCGCTCAACATCGACGACACCCCGCCGCAGGGCGAGCGCCCCGCCCACTCGCTCCTGCTGCGGGCGGGCATCCCCATCGTGGAGCACCTGACGGGGCTGGAGGCGCTGCCCGACGACGGTTTCCGCTTCCACGCCGCGCCGCCGCTGGTCGCCGGACTCGGCACGTTTCCGGTCAGGGCGTACGCCGTCGTGCCTTAGTCGTCGTCCTCGTCGGCCTCATCCCATGCCTTGTTGCGGTCGGCGGCGCGCTGCAGCGCTCCGGCGGCCTCCTGCTCGGACGGGTAGGGCCCCATCCGGTCCTTGTTGGGGCATCCCTTGTCGGGCTCGACTCTCATGTGCTTGAGGCAGAACCACCACTGGCCTTCGCTCACGGGGTCAATTCTGCCCCGTAGACTCATGTTTCATGACGACACTGCTCCAGCCAGGGCGAGTTTCGCCCATGCGAAAGGTCCCCGCCCACATCGAGCGGCCGGAGTACGTCGGCAAGAAGCGCCCCACCACCGGCGAGTCCGACGTGAAGACCCCCGAGACGATCGAGCGTATGCGGGTGGCGGGCAGGATCGCCGCCCAGGCACTCGAGGAGGTCGGGAAGAACGTCCGGCCGGGCGTCACGACCGACGAGCTCGACAGGATCGGCCACGAGTTCCTCATCGACCACGGCGCCTACCCGAGCACGCTCGGGTACAAGGGCTATCCCAAGTCGCTGTGCACGTCGATCAACGAGGTGATCTGCCACGGCATCCCCGACGACACCGTGCTGCGCGACGGCGACATCGTCAACGTCGACATCACCGCCTACATCGGCGGCGTCCACGGCGACACCGACGCCACCTACCTCGTGGGCGAGGTCGACGAAGAGTCGCGGCTGCTGGTGGAGCGCACGCGCGAGGCGATGATGCGCGCGATCAGGGCGGTCGCCCCGGGCCGGCAGCTCAACGTCGTGGGCCGCGTCATCGAGGCCTACGCCAAGCGGTTCGGCTATGGGGTCGTGCGCGACTTCACCGGCCACGGCATCGGCACGAGCTTCCACTCCGGCCTCATGGTGCCCCACTACGACGACCCGTCGCTGCGGGTGGAGCTGGTGCCGGGGATGACGTTCACCATCGAGCCGATGCTGACGCTGGGGACCATCGACTACGACATCTGGCCCGACAAGTGGACCGCGGTCACGAAAGACCGCAAGCGTACGGCCCAGTTCGAGCACACGATCGTGGTCACCGACACCGGCAGCGAGATCCTCACCCTGCCCTGACCGCGCGCCGGCGTCACCGCGCCATGGGCACCACTCCGCTCACCGTGGTGCCCTCTCCGGGCACGCTGTTGACCGACAGGCTGCCGCCGATCTCCGCGAAGGCCGCCCGCATCCTCGCGATCCCGCGCCCCGTCACCGGCGCGGGAGAGCCCTGGCCGTCGTCGCTGACGGTCAGACGCAGCCCGTTCCTGCCCGCGGTCACGGCGATGGAGACGGTCTTGGCCGTGCTGTGCCGCTCGACGTTCGACAGCGCTTCGCCCATCGTGGTCATGACGCCGCGCGTCACGCGCGACGGCACGTCCGTCGCGGGCAGCGCCCAGGTCTCGACCACGATCCCCGTGCGCTCCGACCACTCGGTGAGGCAGGTCTCCAGCGCTTCGGCCAGGCTCTGCCCGCCGCGCATCCGCGTTTCTTCCGCCAATGGTCTCGCCTCTCTTGGCACCGGGCTCGCGCCGGTCCCCACTCCGGCGCTCCTGAACCCGCGCGGTGCGCAATCCCCCTCAAGGCTGCGCCCGCCGGCGAACAAGGTTATGCCCGTCTCCCCTGGAGGTCAGGCTACCCGCCGGTCGCGAAGCGTGTGCCGAGAAGACAGAAGGCCGTGGCCCAACGGTTACTCGCCTTTGTCAGCACGGTTGAGACGGGCGAGATAGGCGTTGTAGGAGTCGAGTTCCGGGTCTCCGGTTCCTCTGGAGCGATCGGCCCTGCGGTCGGTGCGCCGCGCCTGCCTGTCGTCGTCCTTGTACCACTGCGCCGCGATGGCCAGCAGCACGATCAGCGTCGGAATCTCACCGAAGCCCCAGGCGATGGCCCCGCCGTCGCGCTGCGTCTGCAGCAGCGTGTCGCCCCAGGGGCGGCCGAGCTGTTCGTACCAGCCGGAGGCGATCACCGTGCCCATCATCATCAGGGCGATGCCGAAGAACGCGTGGAACGGCATGGTGACGAAGAGCATCAGCAGCCGCCAGACGTACGGCAGCCGGTGCGGCCCCGGGTCGACGCCGACGATCACCCAGAAGAACAGGCACCCGCTGATGAGGAAGTGCAGCGTCATCGCGATGTGCCCGAGGTGCTCCTGCATGGCCGACTCGAACAGCGGCGTGAAGTAGAGCGCGTACGTCGACGTCACGAAGATGGACGTCGCCACCAGGGGGTGGGTGACGACCTTGGTGAACCGGCTGTGCAGGATCGTGGTGATCCACTCCCTCGGCCCGCGGTCGCCCCTCCTGGCCGCCGGCTTGAGCGCGCGCAAGGCCAGCGTGACGGGGCCGCCGAGCACCAGGAAGATGGGCACGACCATGGAGAGCGTCATGTGCTCGATCATGTGCACGTTGAACATGACCTTGGCGTAGCGGGCCAGCCCGCTCTGCGTGGCGAACACCAGCAGCGCCACACCGATGAACCAGGACGCCGTGCGGCCCCACGACCACGCGACACCCCGCCGCGCCAGCCGGTAGACCCCGGCGCCGTAGAGCCCGGCCAGGACCGCGGCGACCACGGCGAAGAACAGGTCGAACCACCACAGCGTGAACACGTTCGCCAGTGACAGCTCCGGCGGCACGGGGAAGCCCAGCAGCTCGAACGCCCGGTCGGCGGGCACGACGACGTCGGGGGGCCGGGTGCGCGACAGCGCCACGGCCAGCCCGACGGTGGCGAGCATGAGCAGCGTCTCGCCGCTCGCCAGCCGGGTGAACGCCCGGGGCCGGCCGGCCGCGAGGTCGGCCAGCGTACGCTGGCGGTGCCAGTAGCCCACGTAGCCGAGCAGCACGAACGCCACGATCTTGGCCACGGCCAGCAGGCCGTATTCGGACGTCCACAGGTCGGAGACCGCGCCCAGCCGGGCCACCAGGCTGAACACCCCGGACAGCCCCACGCCGACGTAGCACCACAGGGCCATCCGGGAGAACCTGGAGGCGGCCACCTCCAGCCGCGGCTGGGCGCGCAGTGCGTGGACGGTCAGCACGACGAGCCCGCCCACCCACAGGGCGAGAGCGAGCAGGTGCAGCGCGACCGACGAGGTGGCCAGGTCGTGGTTGGGAGAGGAGGCGCTGTGCCCGGTCAACGGCGCGGGCAACATCGTCACCAGCGCGAACACCAGCAGCCCCGCCGCGGCTCCGGCGGTGATGGCGCCGCGCGAGAACAGCGCGATCGCCACCCCGAACAGCACCACGAGCGTCAGCGCGACTCCCTGCGTGGTCTGGGTGGCGTAGCTGGTCAGGATGGTGCGCTCGAGGATCTGGGGCACCGTCCTGCCGATGGACTCCGCGGCCCCGAAGAGGATGGCGAGGAAGGCCGACCCCGACCACGCCAGCGCCGCCCACGAGCTGGCCTTGACGTAGTCGACGGCGCTCCCGCCGAGCACGCCCTTGTCGTTGGGCAGCAGCACGGCGGCCATGAGGAGCAGGCCGACGGTGGCGACTCCCGCCGCGTCCATGAGCAGCTTGGACAGCGGCAGCCCCCACCTGACGACGGCGCCGGCGTCAGGCAGCCCGGGAATGATCTTGGGGAAGGCGCTGCCTCCGGCGATCATGCCGATCACCAGGGCGGCGATCGCGGCCCCCGCGCCGGCGAGCGTGAGACGCGCCGCCCGGCTCATGGCTTCTTCTTCCGCGCGCTGAGCAGGAACCCGATGCCGATGCCGACGAGCGCGCCGATCACGATGATCAGCCAGACGGGGAACGTGACGTCCTGCTGCGCCGAGGCCTGGTCGGCGGGCACGCCACCGTCCGCGACGCTGCCCTCGGACGGGAGCGCGGAAGCGGCGGGCTCCGACGGCGCGGGGCTCGCGGGCGCCTGGCTCGCCGCCGTCTCCTCCTCAGCGCTGGGGGACGGCGTCCGCGCCCCCTCGACCCGGAACGGGATCTCCCCCTCGATCGGGTGCCCGTCGGAGGACACGACCCGGTAGGCGATCGTGTATTTCCCGTCGGGCAGCGGCCCCTTGACCGCCTGGCGCACGACCGCGCCGTCCAGCTCGGGCTTGCCCTGCTGGTGCTGGTCGTCGCCGGGGCCCCGTACGATCACGAACGGCATGCGCACCTTGGCGGTGAACTCGAGCTCGACCTCGTCGAGGGCCTCGACCTTGGCGCCCTTGGCCGGCGAGCTGCTCTTGAGCGCATCGTGGGCCAGGGCGGGAGCGGCGCCGGACACGAGCAGGGCGGCGGCGAGAATCGCGGCGAAGACCGCGAACGGGGATCTCTTCATGGCACCTTCAAGGCTACCGACGCCCCTGCCCGGTCCGGACTCCGATCTCTGGACCGGCTACAGGCCCGCGCAGGCCAGTGCCCGCCGGTAGGCCTCGACCGCTCCCTCGGCATCGCCCAGCTCCTCGATCGTCTCGGCCGTGGCCAGCCAGGTCGACGCGGAACGGCGGGAGTCGGGCAGCGGCGTCAGCCAGTCGCGCACGGACGCGACGTGACCGGCGGCCTCGGCGGAGCGCCCGACGGAGCCGTAGACCCTGCCGAGCAGCAGGTTGGCCTCGGCACCGAGCACGTGACCGTATTCGGGGACCAGGCCTCTGCCGATCTTGGCGTGCTCGACGGCCTTGTCGAGGTCGTCGAGCATGTATTCGGCGTAGGCCAGCTCCACGTGGACCCGGGCCTTGTCGATGGTGCTGGTCGAGGTCTGCTCGAACTCGGCGACCGTCGCGCGCAACTCGTCGCGTACGGTGGTGGCCTCGGCGGGCCGCGCCTTGAGCCGCTGCTGCAGGAGCGCGAGGCGCATCCTGGCGACGCTGCGCGGGTGGCCGTGTTCCAGCTGCACCGCCATGGCCCGCTCGGCGAAGGACAGCGCCTCCTCGTTGTGACCGGTGTTGTAGGCGACGTTGGAGGCGATCCAGTTGGCGGCCACGATCGAGCGCGGCGTGCCGAGCGCGTCGGCCGCGTTGAGCAGCTCGGCCGAGAACTGGCGGGCGCGCAGCAGGTCGCCCCGGTGCATGTAGGCCGACAGCAGCGTCGCGGCCAGCTCGACGAGCGGATCGGTCCAAGGAAGGCGGGCGCTGCCGCCCAGCATCTGCTCGCCCACCGCGACGGCCTCGGTCAGCCGCTCGCTGTCGCGGTAGGCGCGGCACAGCACCATGGCGACCTCGATGCGCCGCTCGGCGGACAGCTCCTCGTCGCGGAGCTTGAGCAGGATGGGGATCGCCTCGTCGAGCGCGCCGGCCGCCTCGTGGGCGAGGGCCAGTCCGAATTCGGTGTCTTGACGAAGTGTGGGCAACCCTGTCAGGTTGCTGTTGGCCAGCAGTTCGCGGAAGCGGGTGCGGGCCTCGGCGACCTCACCGTTCTCGAGCGCCAGGCGGGCGTAACCGAGAGCCAGCTCGATGTCCTCCATCTGCTCGGCGGTCACACCGTTGATGAGATAGGACAGCGAACAGTCCAATTTCTGGGCCAAAAGCTCCAGAACGGCAGGAGTCGGGGTACGCTTGCCACTCTCGATCAACGAGACGTAACTGTCCGACAACTCGGGATGCGCCAGCTGTGCCTGCGACAGGCCGCGTTGTCGCCGAACTGTCTTGATGCGAAGTCCAACCAGGTCAGATGTGGTCACAGTCGTCGCTCCCTGAGAAGATATAGTCCGAGCAACCCCCACATAGGCGAGGGAGAACCCCCATGCGTATGCGTATTGCCCTGTCGGCACTGGTCACTGCGATGATGGTCGCTGCAGCCCTTGCGGGCAATGCTACGGCCGCAAGTGCCGAAATGTCCCCCGTCACAGCCAATCAGGACTCAAGCGACTGCTGCTGAGGCCCTCAGGCCACAGGGGCACACCCCCGGCATCGGAAACGTGCACCGCACTGCACCTTCGACACCCGGGGACGATGAGGCACGCCATCGTCAGGTGTGCCCCTCAATTCCGCTCACAGGAGTTTCTCCAGCCCGCATCCTCCAGCCTGCTCGGCGCGGTCACCGGTGAGCGGAAGACCGAGCCCATCGAGTTCGGTCCCGCCCGGCAACAGGTCACTCTCGCACTGCTCGCCTCCGCCCTCGCCCGGCCCGTCCCGATGCACCGGCTCGTCTCCGGCATCTGGGGCGACGACGCCCCGCGCAACGCGGAGCAGAGCGTCTACACCTACATCTCCGGCCTGTGCCGCACCTTGGAGCCCTCGCGGCTGCTGCCGGGCACGTCCGCCGGATACGTCCTTCACCTCGGGCCAGGCCAGGTGGACGCGGTGCTGTTCGGCGAGCGCGTCGCCCAGGCGCACCAGGAGGAGTGGCGGCGGGTCCCTAGCCGGGCGGGCCCGTGTCTCTGAGCGCGAGGAAGAAGTCGACCCGGTCCGCCATCGCCGACAGGTCCCTGCCGGTCAGCTCCTCGATCCTGCGCACCCGGTAGCGGACGGTGTTGACGTGCACGTGCAGCCGTTCGGCGCAGGCGTTCCACGATCCGGCGCGGTCGAGGTAGACACGGAGGGTGCGCACCAGCTCCGACTGGTGGGTGCGGTCGTAGTCGAGCAGCGGCGCGAGCAGCCGGTCGGTGAACGAGCGGCGCACGTCGGCCGGCACCGTGGCCAGCAGCAGCGCGTGCGTGTAGATCTCGTCGCTGGTCACCACGCCGCCGTCGCGGGCCTCGGCCAGGCGCCTGGCGTGACCGGCCTCCTCGATCCCGCCCTTGACGGCGGCGGCGCCGGTCAGCGCGCCGCTCAGCCCGACGCAGACCCGCGTCCCCTGCAGGGCCGACAACACGTGTACGCCGGCGCGCAGCCGGTCCGCGACCTCCGAGGCGCCGCGCCCGCGCAGGGGCACCACGGCGACCGCGCCGGTCGAGCCCGCGCCCGTGGGCGTGCTCACGGCCGCGACCGCCTCACGGCCGAGCAGCTCCTCGACGACCTGGCCGCCGAGCGTGTCGGGGGCGAGCGCGTCGGGAGCGGCGGGGCCGGGGGCGGTGCTCGGCACGGTGGCGTTCACGACCGCGTACGGCTCCGCCGCGTCGATGCCGCACGTCCGCAGCCTGGCGGTCAGCTCGGGCAGGTCGGCCTCGGAGAGCGCGGCGGCGACGAGCTGCCCGACCAGGCGGCGTTCGACCCTGTGCCCCTCCTCCATCCGGCTGCGTTCGAGCGCCACACAGGCGGCCAGCTCGTAGCCGATGTCGGCCCTGCCAAGCAGGTCGCCGTCGCAGGCCAGCGCCCAGCCCGCGGCCCGGTGGCCGCGTCCGACCGCGAAGATCGTGGTGTCGCCGGCCCGTGCGGGCAGCCGGGGCGCCGTCAGGTACGCCGTGGCCAGCCGCACGGGGTCGTCGGCCGCCCCGACGATCACTTCGCCGGACGCGGACACGACGGCGCCGGTGACACCCAGTTCGGCGGCGGTCATCCGGAACAGCTCGGGCAGGCCCGCGCCCTCGGCCATGGCGGCGACGAGCCTGCGGTGGCTGCCGAGCGCGTCGCGGACGTCGCCGGACAGGCGCGGCACGACCAGTTCGGCGAGCGTACGGAAGGACACCTCGGTCGGCACCTCGACCAGCGGCAGCCCGGCGGCCTCGCAGGCGGCCACCAGGTCGCCCGGCACGTGGCCGAGCCAGGCCTGCCCGGCGCCGAGCGCGGCGACGCCGGCCTCGGTCAGCGCGGCCACGAAGCGCGCCGAGTCCCCTGGCTCGTGCCGCCACATGAGGCCGGACAGCACCAGCTCGCCGCCGCTCAGGTACCGTCCGGGCTCGGGCAGGTCGGTGATGTGCACGGTGCCGAACTCGCGGGCGGGGTCGCCGGCCAGGAGCGTGAGGCGCAGCTCCTCCATGGCCAGCAGGTCAGAAATGCGCATTTGGAGGAATATACAAGGAGGTAGGCACAACCGCTGACCGGGATTTGACGCCGGGCGCATAGGACGGAACCGGCGGCGGTGCTCTACTCGGAAGATGACGGAGACGGCGAGCACCACCACCGCAGGACAGGGCGTCGGTGAGAGCGCGCGGCGCCCGGACGCCGTGCTGAAGGTGACCGGCGAGTTCGCCTACGCCTCCGACCTGTGGCTGGACGGCATGGTGTGGGGCGTGACGCTGCGCAGCCCGCATCCGTCGGCGTGGATCCGCTCGATCGACGTGAGCCCGGCGCTGAAGATCGACGGGGTGCTGACCGTGCTGACCCACGAGGACGTCCCGGGCGTCAAGTTCTTCGGGCTGGACCGCCAGGACCAGCCGGTGCTGGCCATCGACCAGGTCCGCTACCAGGGCGAGCCGGTGGCGCTGGTGGCCGCCGACCATCCGGAGACGGCCCGCAGGGCGGCCGCGGCGATCGTGGTGGACTACGAGGTACGCGAGGCCGTCACCGACCCGCGTGAGGCGCGGGACGTCGTCCGGCACCAGCCGGTACGCCGGGGCGACACGTTCGAGGCGGAGGTCGTCGTCACCGGCGAGTACGAGGTCGGCATGCAGGACCAGGCCTTCCTCGGCCCCGAGTCGGGCCTTGCGGTGCCGGCCGAGGACGGCGGCGTCGACCTGTACATCGCCACCCAGTGGCTGCACGTGGACCGCGACCAGCTCGCCCCCTGCCTCGGCCTGCCGCACGACAAGGTACGCCTGACGTTGTCGGGCGTCGGAGGCGCGTTCGGCGCGCGCGAGGACCTGTCGATGCAGGTGCACGCCTGCATGCTGGCCCTGCGGCTGAACCGCCCGGTGAAGATCGTCTATGGCCGCGAGGAGTCGTTCTTCGGCCACGTGCACCGCCATCCGGCGCTGATGCGCTACGAGCACGGCGCCACCCGCGACGGCCGGCTCGTCTACGTCAAGGCCGACATCCTGCTGGACGGCGGCGCCTACTGCTCGTCCTCCCCCGCCGTCGTGGGCAACGCCGCCTCGCTCGGCGTGGGGCCGTACGAGGTGCCGAACGTCCGCGTGGACGCGACCGGCGTCTACACCAACAACCCGCCGTGCGGCGCGATGCGCGGGTTCGGCGCGGTGCAGGCGTGTTACGCGTACGAGTCGCAGATGGACCGGCTGGCCGAGGCGTGCGGCCTGTCGCCGGTCGAGCTCCGGGTGCGCAACGCCGTCGCGCAGGGCTCACGCCTCATCACCGGCCAGCTGATCGACGCCCCGGCCCCGCTGGCCGGGATGCTGCGCGAGCTGGAGGCCATGCCGCTGCCGGAGGCACCTCCCGTGACGGACCTGCGGACGTTGCCGGACGGGCCGCCCGCGACGGATCTGCGGGCGCTGCCGGGTGGCGTCTCGCAGACCACGCACGGCGAGGCGGTGCGCCGCGGCGTCGGCTACGGCGTCGGGATCAAGAACATCTGCTTCTCCGAGGGCTTCGACGACTACTCCACGGCCCGGGTGCGTGCCGAGCTGGTGGGCGGCGTGCCGCACGTCACCGTGCACACGGCGGCGGCCGAGGTGGGTCAGGGGCTGGTGACGCTCCAGGCCCAGATCGCGCGCACGGAGCTGGGCGTCGCCGACGTCACCGTGGCCACCGCCGACACCGCGGTCGGCTCGGCCGGCTCGTCGTCGGCCTCACGGCAGTCGTACGTCACCGGAGGCGCGGTGCGGGCGGCCTGCCAGGCCGTACGGGATCGGTTCGAGGGTTTGCCGGCGCGGGAGGCGCTGGAGAGGTCCGGGCCGATCGAGGAGACGCGCGAGTACCGGCACCGGCCCACGTACCCGATGGATCCGATCACGGGGCAGGGCGACTCGCACACCCAGCTCGCGCTGTGCGTGCACCGGGCGGTCGTGGACGTGGACGTGGAGCTGGGCCTGGTCAAGGTGGTCGAGCTGGCGGCCGTGCAGGACGTGGGCCGGGTGCTGAACCCGCAGGCGCTGGAGGGCCAGATCCACGGCGGGTCCGCGCAGGGGCTGGGGCTGGCGCTGATGGAGGAGATCCAGGTCCGCGACGGCCTCGTGCTGAACCCGTCGTTCACCGACTACCTGATTCCCACCATCCTCGACATGCCGCCCATGCAAACGAAAATCCTGGAAAATCCAGACCCTGCGGCGCCGTACGGGTTGCGCGGCGCGGGCGAGCCTCCGACCCTCTCCTCCACCCCTGCCATCGCGGCGGCGGTGCGCGCGGCGACCGGGCTCCGGTTGACTCGCGTTCCGATCAGGCCGGAAGATATCGCCTTGTGCACCGACGGGGAGGTATCTGATGACAAGCGCACATGAGGCGGCCGAGGCGGAGTTCCGGCGTTTCGACGCCGACGGCGACGGCCTGCTGACCGCCGCCGAGATCCGCCAGGCCAACGAGGCGCTGGGCGGGCAGGGCGTGTCCGAGAGCGAGATCGAGGCGTTCATCCGGTCGGCCGACAACGACGGCGACGGGAGGATCGCGCTCGACGAGTTCCTCGGCCTGGTGGGTCAGGGACGGCACCAGAAGGGGTGATCTCGTCCCCCGCCGGGTAACTCCCGGGGCATGCCCCCTTGATCGTTGAGGGGGATGGCGTGCTCGACAGGCTCTTCGAGCTCACCGGGCGGGGGACGACCGTCGGCCGTGAGGTGCGTGGTGGGGTCACGACCTTCATGGCCATGGCCTACATCATCCTGCTCAATCCGATCATCCTGGCCGGGGCCAGGGACGTCACCGGCGCCCGGCTCTCCATCGCCGAACTGACCACGTCGACCGCCCTGGCCGCCGCCGTCTCCACCCTGCTGATGGCCGTCGTCGGCAACGCCCCCTTCGGCCTGGCCGCGGGGCTCGGGCTGAACGCCGTGGTCGCCTACCAGGCCGCGCCCCACATGACGTGGGCGCAGGCCATGGGCCTGGTGGTGCTGGAGGGCCTGGTCATCATCGTGCTGGCGGTGACCGGCCTGCGCACCCTGATCATGAACGCGATCCCGCTCGCGCTCAAGCACGCCATCAGCGTGGGGATCGGGCTGTTCATCGCCCTGATCGGCCTGGTGGACGCCGGGTTCGTGGCGGCGGGCGAGGGCACGCCCGTGCAGCTCGGCGCGACCGGGCACCTCGCGGGCTGGCCGGTTGCGGTGTTCTGCTTCGGCCTGCTCCTGATGATCGTCCTGTACGTCCGCAGGACCCCGGCCGCGATCCTCGTCAGCATCGCCGTCACCGCCGTCCTCGCCATCCTGGTGAACTCGCTGGCCACCATCCCGCCGCGGGCGTGGGGCGTGGTCGCGCCGCGCGTGCCCGAGTCGCTGGTCTCGGCACCGGACTTCTCCCTCGTCGGCGCCTTCGACCTGTTCGGCGGCTTCGCCACGGCGGGGGCGCTGACGGCGACCGTCGTGCTGTTCACGCTGGTGTTGTCCGGGTTCTTCGACGCCATGGGCACGATCATCGGTGTCAGCGACGAGGCGGGGCTGATCGACGAGCGCGGGCAGGTGCCCCGGCTGGGCCGGATCCTGACCGTGGACGGCGTGGCCGGCATGGTGGGCGGCTCGGTCAGCGCCTCGGCGAACACCGTCTTCGTCGAGTCGGCCGCCGGCGTCGGCGAGGGCGCGAGGACCGGCCTGGCCAGCGTGGCGACCGGGGCGCTGCTCGGGGTGACGCTGCTGTTCACGCCGCTGGCCTCGGTGGTGCCCGCCGCGGCGGCCGCGCCCGCGCTCGTACTGGTCGGGGCGCTGATGATGACGCAGAGCAGGAACGTGCCCTGGGACGACCTCGACCTCGCCGTGCCGGCGTTCCTGACGATCGCGCTGATGCCGTTCACCTACTCGATCACGAACGGCGTGGGCGCCGGCGTGATCGTCTACACCCTCATCAAGGCGGCCAAGGGCCGCTTCCCGGAGATCCCGTTGCTGCTCTGGATCGTCTCGCTGGTCTTCCTGGCCTACTTCGCCATCGACGGGCTGGAACTGCTGTTCACCTAGCGCAGGTCGGCGCTGTTGCAGGCCACGCCGTTGCGGTCGACGTCGGTGTACCAGGCGTACTCGACGTGCCTGCCCCGGTAGTAGGGCCCGTCGCCGGCGGCCACGGCCTCCTTGCAGCTCGCGTAGCGGCGGTCGGTGGCACGCGCGGCGCCGGTCTGTGTCGTGCCGGTGCCGCCGGTCTGCGTGGTCTGCGGAAGGCCGGTGGAGGGCGGCTGGGACGGGACACCGCCGGACGTGGGACCGGTGGTCGGTCCGGTCGAGGCCTGTCCGGTGGACGTGGGTCCGGTCGGGACGGGGGCGCTCGTGGCGGGGCCGGTGGGCGCCGGGCTCGATGTGCCGCCCAGCAGGCGGGCCACCAGCGCGTCGGCCTCCTCCTTGGTGTAGCCCGCGATGCTCATGCTGTCGCCGTCCATGTGCTGCGTGACGATGGGCGCGGCCAGCACGGTCTTGGGCACCTCGGGCTTCTCGGGGGCCAGCACTACGGCGACCTGCCGCTGCTCGGGCACCTGCTCGTCGATGAGCTGGACCAGCCGCTCCTTGAACGCCGGCGCGATCGCGATGCGTACGGAGTACTGGCCGTCCTTCTCGCGCACCGGCTCGATCTTCTGCACGGCGCCGACCGTGACGCCGTCCTCCAGCAGGTAGCAGGTGGTCTGCTCGGCGTCGAGCACGGCGGGGTCGCCGGGGCAGGGCGCGGGCTTGGTCTCCCTGACGGGGGCGAAGTGGATCGGCACGGACAGCCGCGTGGGCGGCGTGCCGCCTAACAGCGGGGTGTCGGGGCTGCGGGTCATCAGGACCGCGACCGTGCCGAGCACGCCGGCCACCAGCACGACGAGGACGAGCGAGACGATCAGCACGATGGTGGTGAGCCTGCTGGCCTGCGGCTCTCCCGGGTCGTCCGCGGGGGGCGGCTCTTCGGGTGTGTCCATCGATGGCGACCTCATCCTGACGTTCGGGATGCCGGGCAGCTTATCGAGGACGAGCGACACGCAGGTAATCAGCCGAACAATCCTCACTTCTCGCCGCTACAGAAGGAAGAATGAGGGTAAATCACCATATTGGCGAAAAGGATTGTCCTATGAAGGTCGGTGTGCCCCGAGAGGTCAAGAACAGCGAATATCGCGTGGCCCTGACCCCCGCAGGCGTACACGAACTGGTACGTCACGGCCACGAGGTCCACGTCGAACGGGACGCGGGCGCCGGCTCGTCCATCCCCGACGCCGACTTCGCCGCGGCCGGCGCCACGCTGATCCCCGACGCCGACGAGCTCTGGTCCGCGGCCGACCTGGTCATGAAGGTCAAGGAGCCGATGCCGGAGGAGTACCACCGTCTGCGCAAGGGCCAGGTGCTGTTCACGTACCTGCATCTGGCCGCGAACGAGGCGTGCACGCGGGCGCTGCTCGACTCGGGCTGCACCGCGATCGCCTACGAGACCGTGCAGATGCCGGGCGGCGCACTGCCCCTGCTCGCGCCCATGTCGGAGGTCGCCGGACGGCTGGCGCCGCAGGTCGGCGCCTACCACCTCATGCGCTCGGAAGGCGGCAGGGGCGTGCTGATGGGCGGCGTCCCCGGCGTGCGGGCGGCGCACGTCGTCGTGCTCGGGGCCGGGGTGTCCGGCATGAACGCCGCGGCCGTCGCCCTCGGCATGCAGGCCGAGGTGATGCTGCTGGACAAGAACATCGACAAGCTGCGCCAGGCCGACCTGATCTATCAGGGCCACTGCCAGACGATCGCCTCCAACACGCTGGAGGTCGAGCGCGCGGTGCTGGAGGCGGACCTCGTCATCGGCGCCGTGCTGGTGCCGGGCGCGAAGGCGCCGACGCTGGTGAGCGACGACCTGGTCAGCCGGATGAAGCCGGGCTCGGTGCTGGTGGACGTCTCGATCGACCAGGGCGGCTGCTTCGCCGGCTCACGCCCGACCACGCACGAGCAGCCCACCTACCGGGTGCACGACTCGATCTTCTACTGCGTGGCCAACATGCCCGGCGCCGTGCCGCACACCTCGACGTTCGCGCTCACCAACGTCACGCTGCCGTACGCGCTGGCCATCGCCGACCTCGGCTGGCGACGGGCCATGCGCGAGGACCCCGCGCTGGCGCTCGGCCTGAGCGCCCACGAGGGCCGGCTGACCAGCCGGCCGGTGGCAGCGGCGCACGGGCTGGAGTGCGCACCGCTGGAGGACGTGCTCGCCTGAGCCCTTACTGCTGGGACTCGCTGGGCGCCGGTGTCGCGCTCTCCATCGGCGACTGCTGCTGACCCGTGGGCTCGGGCGGCAGTGGCGCCTGGTCGGCCGTGGTGGTGACGGCGGCCTCACCGCCGCAGGTGGCGCCGAGCTCGGGAGTGTCGGGCCCGTTCTGGTATTTCTTGATGAACGCCCCGAGCTTCGGGTCGTTGGCGTCGGTCAGCTTGAGCTGGTGGCCCCACGACGAGACGACGATCGGCGACGGCAGGCCGGGGAACGGGCTCACCAGCATGTAGTCCTGCTGGCCCGTGGAGGAGGCGACCTGCGTCAGCGCGTCGAGCTGCGGCTTGGGCAGGTCGGGCCGGTAGGTGATCCAGATCGCGCCGTGTTCCAGCGAGTGCACCGCGTGCTCGCTGTGGATCGGCTTGTCGTAGATCGCGCACTGCTGCCAGTTGTTGTGGTGCTGGCCGCCCACCGGCGGCGTCTCCTTGTAGGTGACCTTGCTCCACACGTGCTGGCCGCCTTCGTACTGGGCGCTGGTCACCGCGTCCAGTGAGGTCTCGCGGGCCTGTTTGACGAGGTAGAAGCCCACCACACCGACGAGCACCACGATGATGAGACCTCCGGTGCCCCACATGAGCAGCGCTGTGCGGCGCTGTTTGCGCCGCTGCTCGGCCCGCATCCTCTGCAGATGCTCGCGCCTCGCCTGCGCCTTCTCCTTGGCCATCGTTCCTCCATCGGCGTACCAAACTCCGGTCACCCTATGCCCTCCGGGCGTATGCGGGTATTAAGACGTGGGCACGACGCCCCACAAACCAGCGGATTCGGATCGTAGCCGCAGGTCGGCAGCCGAACGTTAGGAACGTACCGATTTGGACCCGGTTGCACACCGGTCAGACACCGTTTAATCGGCCCGCGCCCCTCGACCACCACCACCAGGAGGAAGCCGTGGGCAACGTCGTCGAGTTCGCACCCCGCGAACGCCACTCAACCCCCCGCCGCACCCGCCGTGCCCGCATCACCATGCCCGCAGGCGCGCCGCTCGCCGGCCTCATCGACTCGTGGCGGCTCGCCCTCGAGTCCGCGGACAAGGCGCCCAACACAATCGCCCTCTACATGCGGGCCGCCCGCCGGTTCGTGACGTTCCTCGACGAGCAGGACATGCCCGGCGACGTCGAGAGCGTCGCCGCCGAGCACGTACGCGCGTTTCTGGTGCACGAGCGCCAGCGCGTCACCGCCCAGCAGAAGCACGAGAACGCCGCAGACGACCACGAGCGTGACCGCGCGGGCGTGGCGACTGCCCGGGCCGCGCACCTCTACCTCGGCGTGTGGTTCAACTGGTTGATTGCCGAGGGCGAGCGCACCACGGTGTCGCCCGTGCTGCGCGCCGACCGACCGAACATGCCCACCAAGGTGCGTCCGTACCTCTCCCTCGATCAGGTGTCCGCGCTGCTCGACGCCTGCCGCGGCGCCGACTACGAAGCGCGGCGAGACTCCGCCATCATCCGCGTTCTGTTCGATACCGGCATGCGCGTGTCCGGCCTGTGCGGCTTGCGCCTTGACGATGTAGATCTGCGCGAGCGACGTCTACGCATCGTGCTCAAGGGCGGCGCCGAACACTGGTCGCCGATCGGCGCCAAGACGGCGCAGGCGATCGACCGCTACCTACGGGTGCGCGCTGGCCATCCCCGCGCGGCCGGGCCGTGGCTGTGGCTCGGGCTGCGCGGCCGGTACAGCAAGACGGGCGTGCAAGACATGCTCAAGCTGCGCGGCGAGCAGGCCGGCGTCGACGGCGTGCATCCGCACCGGTTCCGGCGGTCGGCGGCTCACGAGCTGCTCGCCGCGGGCGCCGACTCCGACGCGGTGCGGCGCGTGCTCGGGTGGCGGTCGGAAACGATGGTGCGCTACTACACCGAGGAACTCGCCGACGAGCGGGCCCGGGCCGCGCATGCGCGGTTCTCGCCGGGCGACCGCGTGTAGCACATGGAACGACCCCGGGCCCGTCGAGGGGCTCGGGGTCGTTCCACGCCTGGTCGCCCATAGCATTGGCCGTTTCGTGTCGAGGGTGTGAGGGTGCCCGAGCACGGCCGATGGTGCTGTATCAGTGATCGATATGGGCGTACTCTCGTTGCCTCTGGTCATGACGGCCATGGCGGTACCCGATGCGGTATTCAAGGCAGTTGCGGTGCAGCAGCCACGCGATCGTCACCGCGATCGTGATACCGAGCAAGAGCCGCTGACTGGCCGGCCACGGCTCCATGATCGCTATGCGTATTGCGATCACGTAGAGCACGTTGACGACCCACAACGCCGTTGTTGTCGAGGTCAGCAGCATTGAACGCATGGGCAGGGCCCCCTTTGGGTGGTGCTACGGGACTTTTCCTATCTCCCCCACGGGATGGTGCATGTTGTTGCGCCGATATATGGCATCACACGCGAATGGAAATTGAAAGCCCAACTACCCCGGTGGCCCCAACTGTGGTCAAACGTGACATTCGCAGTCAGATTGGATCAATCTTGCGTGTCGTCATCCTCGCCGCGCACGGCATCGCGGACCAGCGCGGCGAACTTCCGGTTGGCTTCCTCGGCTTCCCGCACGGCCGCGACGGCGATCCGTTCGAGCCGCTCGCGCTCGGCCGCCCGAACCTGCTCAAGCAGGGCGCGCCGGGCCGGCGGCAGCTTCGCGAGTAGGTCGTCGGTGTCGTCTTCGCCGGTCACGGCGTGGTCTACAGCGGGCATCGGGGCAGTGATGGCGTCATGCAGACCGCGTTTCATGGGTGAGGAAAGGAGCCCGGCGTCCCCGAGCAGTTCGTGACGGGGAAGCCCGAACGCATCGGCAATAGCGTTCACCGTCTCGGGGCGCGGCGCACGTCTTGCCGTGCGCCATCGCGACACGGTGGATCGATCAACACCGGATCGTTTTTCCAGCTCAAGCGTGGTCCACCCGCGGGCGTTTCGCTCGCGTTCAACTCGCTCCCACAGGCGGCGTGCGGGGGGAAGACCGCGTTCCGTCATGTTGCAAGTTGTAGCACAAGCAGTTGCACCGTAAAGCCCTCGATCCCCAACATGCGCCACCCGGCAGGAAACTGTGGCGACATGGTGCGAGTTGTTGCATATTTCTGGTGCGCGTTGTAGCGTCTTGTCGCATCACACGCACCAACTTGCAACAGCGAGAGACAGATGCCCCGACCTGAATACCTCAGCATCGCCGAAACATGCGAACGGCTCGACCGCACCCGGTGGACGGTCGCCCGCCTGATCAAGTCCGGTCAGCTCGTCGCCCGCAAGCGCGGCACCGCGCCCAACGCGCGGGTGCTGATCGACCCCGACAGTGTGACCGCGTACAAGCGGCGGCAGTCCGCGCTCAGGGCTGTGCGCTGATGTCCGCCCGGCACCGCATCGCCGCCGACATTTCGTGGGCCCGCACCGCCAACCGCACCGAACGCACCGATAAGGCCCGTGCGTCGTCGCCCGGGTCGCTCGCGTACTGGATCGCCGACGCCCGCGCCCGCGGCATCCGCGAGCAGGACGTCGAGGCCGCCGCCCGCAACGCCTACCGCGCCCACATGCGAGACAAGGCGCTGCGCGCTGTCGAGGCGCGGCGAGCTCGAGCGGCCGCCCGCTGAACGCGCGGCGGGCCCGGCCATTGCCCGGCCGGACCCGGTAACCCGCGCACTCCACCACCACCAGAAGGGAGACGCGAGTCTCATGGAAGACCCTACGCCCGACGCCATCCGGGAACGGCAGCGTGCCGTCACAGCCGTGCTGCTAGCGCTGCTCGACCGCCCCTTGCCCGTGCTCCACTGGTCGACATCTGCCGTGGACGGCACCACGTCGGGGCAAGCCGACAACATCGCCGAGGTGCGCGCGTGGGCCGACGTGATCAGCCACGGCACCGCTTCAAAAGCGCGACACGGCGATTACCTCGAGGCGCACGGCGTCGACGAGTTCGAGGGCATCCGCGTGTGGGCACCCATGCCCAAGCGCGCAGAGCGCGGTGACGCCGCATGACGCGTCTACTCGCCCGCATCCTGCACCCCCGCGCCCACCGCGACCAGCTCGACGAGCAGGCCGCCGCCGACGCCGCCGCATGGCTCGCCCCCCTCACCTCCCCCACCGTCGACC
>NZ_SMLD01000110.1:0-31714 GCF_004352805.1 Nonomuraea mesophila | reverse complement strand
GGGTGCTGGAGGGGGCGTGCGTGTGCCGCGACGGCGAGGGTCTGACGGGAGGAGGCTCCGCCAGGGAGGGCTGCCCCGGGCCGGCCTGCGTCGGCGGAAGGCCGGGCGGCCGGCCCTGCCAGGTGGGCCACGGGCCGGGCGACGGCGGCGGGCCGCCGGTCGGCGAGGGCAGCAGGGGCGAGGGTGAGGGGATGACCAGGGGCGGCGGGAATCCGGGCGACTCCGTGACGCCGAGCGGGCGCATGGTCGTGGCGTCGACGATGGGCATCACGGTGACGGGGAGGTTCTTCGGCTCGCCCTGCCAGGGCAGCCTGATGCCGGGCGGCTCGCCCGTCGGGGGGAAGGCCGCCGTGGCGACGCCCGACAGGCCGCCGTTGTCCCTGCCGATCTGCTGGAAGATCACCGCTATCGCCACCACGGCCGCGACCGCCGCCAGCGCACCCGCCAGCGCCTGAGGCCACCTTCCAGGGCCCTTGTCCGCGGGAACGGGAAACCCGGCGGCTCCCAGGCCGCTGGTCCGCCTGGCGACGTAGCGCCGGTAGGGCAGCAACTCCGGGTCGCCGAAACAGCTCAGCACCCTGACCCGCAGCGCCTGCGGCAGCGCCACGGCCGGCAGCAGCGCGTAGACCTTGGGCGCCGACACCTCGCGGTCGCGGTGGGGTGCGCAGGTCTCGCAGCGCGACAGGTGCCTGATCAGGTGCTCGCGCATCTCCTGGGTCAGCTCGCCGGAGAAGCCGGCGAGGATGCGGGCGCGCACCGGGCAGTCGTACGGGCCCTTCCTGGCGAGGATCTCGGCCGTGATCGCGCCGCCGAGGTGTTCGCGGGCCTCCTCCATGACCTGCTCCACCTGGCGCGGCGGGAGCGCGAGGACCTGGGCGAGCTCGGTGGTTGGCAGCTCGTGCCGGTAGGCCAGCTCCAGCGCCTCACGGTCGGTGACGGGCAGGCCGTGGACCGCGTTCCACGCCATGACCCGCAGGTCGGCGTCGGCCGGGTCGTCCAGCGGCGGCGCCTCGGCGAGCGCCTGCGCGGGGCCGGGCGGCACGCAGGCCCTCCGCCGCAGGCATTCGGCGCGGGCCAGCGCGTACAGCCAGGTGCGCAGCCGCTCAGGCTCGGCCAGCGCGTCGGCGTGCGCCTCGGCCGCGATCAGCGTGTCACGGAGCGCCACCTGCGCACTGTCGCCACTCATGAGGAGGGACCAGCAGTAGCGGTAGATGCTCTCCGCGTAGGCGTCGTAGAGAGCGGTCACGGCGTCGGCGTCGCGGGCACGAAGGGCTTCCACCAGAACGCGGTCATCCATGTGACCGAAGGTAATGGATCGGTAACTAGTAGTTCCACCATTTCCGCGCCGTTGGCATGGCTTGTCGGGCGGCATGTTCGGGTTCCTCATGAATATTCGCGATAACCCGCTGCGACCAGATTTATCGAGCTTTGAGGCAGAAAATCATTGCTTATACTTGCTGACGATCTCGGTGCTCCGGTCCACCGCGAACGGCTCGGTCGTCGGCTTGACCGTGTGCACCGGCAGAGCGCCCCCGAGCGCCAGATCCTCGTAAGGGCGGCCGGTCGATCCCCAGGTCCGTGCGGTGATCTCGGTCTTGGCCACCTTCGCGCGCGCGGGCACCCCCGACACCGTGAGGATGAAGCGCGGCGGGCGGCCCGCCTTCACGTCGTCCACGAACGTGCTGCCCCCGGCCAGAAGTTTGCCCGATTTGTCGCGCAGGAGGGCATTGACGACAAGACTGCTCGCCGCCGTACGATAAGGATTATCCACATACCCCGTAATAAGGTATGAGCCGTCTTTCTGGCGCAGGGTCTGGGTCCGGGTGATGGGAAACTCACGGAACGCCGACGGGATCCGCGCCGCCAGCCGCCACTGCGCCGGACGATACTGGATCGTCACCTTGGCGGGCTTCTGGGTGGCGGTGGCCTGGCCGGTGAAGGCCAGCGACCCGCCCGGCGGCACGGCGTCGAGCGGCTGGTCCATCCTGACCACTTCGGCGCCCTTGGTGTCCTGACCGACGATCGTGGCCACCACGTGCTCGCCGAAGTGCCACGGGTTGGCGTTGCTGAGCACGCCGGCCCAGTTGACGGCGTACCCGTCGGCGGACTTGACGATATTGAAGACCTGCTCCTTGAGCGCGAGCGGCTTGAGCTCCTGGACGGGTTGTTCCTCGCTCGCGCACCCGGCGAGGCAGATCGCCCCGAGTGCGAGGAGGCTGACGGTTCGGCTACGCGGGATCACTTTGCCGTGATAACCCGTGCATGGGCACGGATGGCAGAGGACACGCGCCTGCCGTACCAAGTCTTTAACGCGGGTCCCCTAACGCGGGCGCACGACCCTGGCTTCGTCCCAGACCGGCTCGGGCGACTCGTAGACCGTGCCGTCGGAGCCGAAGACCAGGAAACGGTCGAAGTCGGTGGCGAACCAGCGGTCGTGGGTGACGGCGAGCACCGTGCCGTCGAACGCGTCCAGCCCCGCCTGCAGCGCCTCGGCGCTGGCCAGGTCGAGGTTGTCGGTCGGCTCGTCGAGCAGCAGCAGCGTGGCGCCCGACAACTCCAGCAGCAAGATCTGCAGGCGCGCCTGTTGCCCGCCCGACAACGACTCGAAGCGCTGCTCGGCGGCCCTGCCCGCCAGCTCGTAGCGGGCCAGCGTCTTCATCGCCTCGTTCTTCAACCGCGCGTGCTCGGTCATGACGATCTCGACAGGCGTTCGGCCGAGCAGCTCGGGGCGGGCGTGCGTCTGGGCGAAGTGGCCCGGCACGACCCGGGCGCCCAGCCGGGCCACGCCCTCGTGGCGGACCTGCTCCCCCGCCAGCAGGCGCAGGAAGTGGGACTTGCCCGAGCCGTTGGAGCCGAGCACCGCGACGCGCTCGCCGTACCAGACCTCCAGGTCGAACGGGCGCATCAGGCCGCTGAGCTCCAGCCCTTCGCAGATGACCGCGCGCTTGCCCGTGCGGCCGCCGCGCAGCCGCATCGTGATGTTCTGCTCGGCCGGCGCCACCTCGGGCGGCCCCGCCTCCTCGAACTTGCGCAGCCGCGTCTGGGCGGCGTGGTAGGCGGGGGCCATGCCGTCGTTGTAGCGGGCTTTGTTCTTCAACATGTTGACCAGGGCCTTGAGCTTGGCGTGCTCTTCGTCCCAGCGCCTGCGCAGCTCGTCGAGCCGCTCGTTGCGGGCCCTGCGCGCCTCGGCGTAGGTGGCGAACCCGCCGCCGTGGATCCAGATGCCGCCCGACTCGACGGTGATGATGCGGTCGGCCGCGTTGGCCAGCAGCTGGCGGTCGTGGCTGACCAGCAGCACCGTCTTCGGCGTCTCCCTGAGCTGCTGCTCCAGCCACTCCTTGCCGGGCACGTCAAGGTAGTTGTCGGGCTCGTCGAGCAGCAGGGTCTGGTCGGGGCCGCGCAGCAGCGCCTCCAGGACCAGCCGCTTCTGCTCGCCGCCTGAGAGGGTGGCCACGTCGCGATATTTCACCTGTTCGTACGGAATGCCGAGCGCGGCGACCGTACAGGTGTCCCAGAGCACCTCGATCTCGTAGCCACCGGCGTCGGTGTAGTCGCTGATGGCCTGCGCGTAACGCATCTGCGTCTTCTCGTCGTCGCGCTCCATCATCGCCAGCTCGGCCTCGTCGAGCCGTTCGGCCGCCTGCCGCACGGCGGGCGGTGCGACGCCCAGCAGCAGGGCGCGCACGTCGCTGCCGTCGCGCACGCTGCCGATGAACTGGCGCATCACGCCCAGCCCGCCCGAGCCGGCCACGGTGCCCTCGACCGGCTGGAGGTCGCCCGCGATCAGCCGCATGAGCGTGGTCTTGCCCGCGCCGTTGGGCCCGACGAGCGCCGCCTTCACGCCTTCGCCGATCCGGAAGGACACGTCGTTGAGCAGGGGCCGCCCGTCGGGCAGCACGTATGTCAGATGTCCTACTTCGACGTGGCCCATGCTGGGCAGGCTACCGGGCCGGTTCGCGACGGAGCATCACCTTTTCCGGCCGCTCAGATCAGCTCGGTCTTGTAGAAGATGCTGGCCTTGCGCGCCTTCGCCACGCCCGAGGCGAGCCCCAGGCACAGGCGGGGACCGCCGGAGGTGAGCTGGATGGCCATGCCCTCCGGCTCACGGAAGTCGAGCGACCTGCCCGCCTCGGTGCGCGCCCGCTGGATGCGGTCCCCCGTGCGCAGGTCGAGGCACGTGATGAACGAGTTGCCGGGCGGCGGGTTGTCGTCACTGTAGGCGTTGCCGGTCAGGATGTAGACGTAGTCGCCGTAGGGGGCGTACCCCTGGAAGGTGCCCAGACCCGACATCTGCGGCACGTCGTGGATCGGGTCGGCCGAGCCCGACTTGAGCGCGGCAAGCGAGAACACCGCGAAGCGGAAGGAGCTGCCGTCGTGGTAGCGCATGACCAGCCGGCCGGTCGAGGGGTCCGTCGCGCAGGTGGTGTTGGCCGCTCCTGAGATCGGGCTGAACTTGGTGAGCGCCGACGACGACCTCGTCAGGGTCTGCCCGTTGACGAACTTGAAGCGGGCCAGCCTGCTTCCCCTGGCGGAGTGGCCGTCGCTCACGGCGTCGGTCTCGGTCCACAGGTACGCCGAACTCCCCGACGGCTCGACCCCGATCTGCACGCCGTGGCCGAAGCCCATGAGGTACATGTGGCCGAGGACCGAGCCGCTCAGGCTCAGCTTGGTCAGGCACAGGTCACCCGCGGCGTTGGACCCGCCGCCGTTCTTCACCTGGACGGTGTAGATGTGGCCGTTGTCGTTGTCGAAGGAGAACGACTGCAGCACGGTCTCGTCGCGCAGCGCCTTCTTCCAGATGAGCGGGCTGGAGGGGGCGGTCAGCTGGAAGCGGCCCTCGGCCGAGGCCGCCGCGGCGCCTGTGGCGGTCGCCGCGCCCGCCACGGCCGTGACGGCGGCGCCCGCCCCGATTCTGAGCAAACGCCGACGGGTGACCGGCATGTGCGAGGACATCATCACCATCCGTTCTGCTGTGATCAGCACGCGGGCGTCACTGTAGCGGTGGCGGCCTCAGCTTTCGGGTGAAATCAGGAGACTCTAGACAGTAAGTGATCTAATGACTAGAACTGTAGGAAGCCTCCTCCCCCAAGGACCAGTGATGACGCGATTCCGCTCCGCCCTCGCACCCCTCGCCATCGCGTTGACCGGCCTGACGGCCGTGCCGCAGCCGGTCTGGGCCGCGCCTCCCCGGCCGGTGCCCTCGGCGGCGCCACAGGAGCGGCAGGCCACCGCCGCCTCCGAGTGCGCGCCGACCGTCGCGGGCGCCACCACGAACGCCCGCCTGACCGGGCTGTTCACCACCTACGGCAACGACAACAGCCGCCTCGACGACTGGACCGGCGCCGACGGCACCTACTCGCTCAAGCTGCCCGGCGGGAAGGACCTGTGGATCTTCTCCGACACCTTCCTCGGCCGGGTCGATCCGGACGGCTCGCGACCGCCCGTCGTCGAGGAGGGCGGCACGACCGTCTTCCTCAACAACACCTTCGCCGTCGAGCGCGACGGCAGGCTGTCCACGATCCACGACGGCACTTCGGACAAGCCGACCGCCGTGATGCCGCCGCGCGACGAGAACCACTGGTTCTGGGCCGGTGACGCGACGCTGGCCGGCGGCATCGTGGAGGTCACCTACCAGGAGTACGAGCGCTTCGGCGAGGGCGCGTGGGACTGGCGCTGGCACCGCAACGTGGTGGCCAGGTTCGCCCCCGGGCGGCTCGACGAGCCGATCAGCGTGCACGACCTGCCCTCGGGGCACGGCGTCTCGTGGGCCTCGGCGACGCTCAAGGACGGCGGGTACACCTACGTCTACGGCGTCGAGGACCTCGGGTCGCCGAAGTACATGCACCTCGCCAGGGTCAAGGGGCAGAGCCTGCTGGGCCGCTGGGAATATCTCAAGGCCGACGGCACCTGGTCGCCGGACGAGGCCGACTCGGCGCGGGTGATGAGCGGGGTGGCGAACGAGTACAGCGTCAGTAAGGTCGGATCGGGATATGTCCTGATCACTCATGACACTACCGAGGCGCTCAACCCGAACATCGTCGCCTACTCCTCCTGCTCCCCGTACGGCCCGTTCACCGGCAAGCAGCACGTCTACACGACCCCCGAGACCAAGGGCGACGTCTTCACCTACAACGCCCACGCCCATCCCGACGTCAAGGGCGACGGGCTCGTGATCTCGTACAACGTCAACAGTTTCGTGAACACCGACCACTACCGTGACGTGACGATCTACCGGCCCCGATTCCTGGATGTGACCTTCGAGTGAGACGTAACTGGGCGGCCCGCCTGCGGCACATCACGATCGACGGGCTGCGGGCGGTCGTGCTGGAGAACGAACGGCTGCGCGTGACCGTCGTGCCCGGCAAGGGCGGCGACGTGGTGGAGTTCCTGCACAAACCCACCGACACCGACCTCGTCTGGCTCTCCCCGCAGGGCCTGCGCGACCCGCGCGACCACCTCCAGGGCGCGGCCGACGACGTCGCCCAGTTCGTCGACCACTACGAGGGCGGCTGGCAGGAGGTCTTCCCCAACGGCGGCGCTCCGAGCGAATACCGGGGCGCGCGGCTGGCCCAGCACGGCGAGGTCTCCGGGCTCCCGTGGGAGTACGAGGTCGTGGCCGACTCCGAGACCGAGGTCGCGGTACGCCTGCACGTACGCACGCGGCGGCTGCCGTACCTGGTGGAGAAGGTCTTCCGGCTGCGGTCGGGCACGGCCGCGCTGGAGGTCGAGGGGCGGGTCACCAACGAGTCGGACCTCCCGCTGCACGCCATGTGGGGCCAGCACATCGTGTACGGCCTGCCGTTCCTGCGCCCCGGCGCCACGATCAGGCTCCCCGAGGGCGTCACCGTGATCCCGCACGAGAGCGCGATCGGCCCGGGAGGGCGGCGGGTCAGGGCGGGCGGACCCTGGCAGTGGCCCGTGGTGCCGGCGGACGGCGGCGGCGAGACGGACCTGAGCGTGGTGCCGGAACGGGGTACGCCGAGCGACATCGTGTACCTGACCGGCTTCGACGAGGGTTGGTACGAAATTTCGGGGGACATCGGTATGCGGGTGGAGTGGGACGCCAGGGTCCTGCCGTACCTGTGGATGTGGCAGGAGCTCGGGGCGTCCACCGATCACCCCTGGTGGGGCCGGGCCTACACGGTCGGCCTCGAGCCCTTCTCCAGCATGCCCACCGACGGCCTGGCCGCCGCCGTGGCCAACGGCACGGCCCTCACCCTTGACCCTCACGAGACAAAAGAACTGCGGTTGCGCGCGGAGGTATTGGCATGAGCGAGTTCGGCGGGAAGGTCGCGCTGGTCACGGGCGGCTCGACGGGCATCGGGCGGGCGGTGGTCGACCGGCTGGCCGACGGCGGCGCGTCCGTGGTCTTCTGCGGCGCCGACAAGGACGCCGAGCTCGACAGCGAGCACGTCGTCGGCAGGATCGCCGACGTGCGCAGCGCGGGCGCCATGCGCGACCTCGTGGACCTGGCCGTGGCCAGGTTCGGCGGGCTCGACATCGTGGTGACGTGCGCGGGCGTGCAGCGGTACGGCACGGTCGAGGACACCCCCGAAGAGGTCTGGGACGAGGTGCTCGACATCAACCTCAAGGGCGTCTATCTCACGTGCAAAGCCGCCGTCCCGAGGCTGCGGGCCCGCGGCGGCGGCTCGATCGTGGTCATGTCGTCGGTCCAGGCGTTCTCCTCGCAGGCCCAGGTGGCCGCCTACACCGCGAGCAAGGCCGCGCTGAACGGCCTGACCAGGGCCATGGCGCTCGACCACGCGGCCGACGGGATCAGGGTGAACGTGGTCTGCCCCGGCTCGGTGGACACGCCGATGTTGCGCTGGGCGGCCGACCTGTGGCGCGGCGAGCTGTCGCAGGAGGAGCAGGTCGCGCAGTGGGGCACGTCTCATCCGCTGGGCCGCGTGGGCAGGCCCGAGGAGGTGGCCGAGATGGTGGCGTTCCTCGCGGGCCCGCGAGCGTCGTTCATCACCGGGGCCGAGCACCGCGTGGACGGCGGGCTGCTCGCCCAGAACCCGGCGGCGCTGCCCGAGTAGGTCGAGGGGAGGCCACGGGTTCCTCCACCGGCGCACCAGAGCCGGCAACAGTTCCGTCAACGCGACGAAAGCCCACGTCACAGGCCTGATACGAGTGAGTCGGCGAGCCAGGGCACGCGACCTTGCACGGGCGCGCAGCCCTTGTGGATCGGCGAGTCACAACGACTCGTGTTCGATTCGGCACGCTAAGTTACCGAGGTCGAAAACGACTCACCGATCGAGGAGAGACCTGTGAGGCTATCCAGGAAGGCCGCCGGCATCGTCGCCGTGGCCGCGATGTTCACCGTGGTCGCCCCCGCGGCCGCCGCGGTGGCGAGCCCCCGCTCGACCTGCTACGGCGGTCGTGTCTGCCTGTACGCGGGCTTCGACTACAACCGCGGCCAGATCGACCACTGGCGTGACTTCGTCAAGGACGACTCCAACCTTGCCGACAACAACTGGCTGAACTGGGACTTCAGCAACACCTGGCACAGCATGGACAACGAGACCAGCTCGGTCAGGAACCGGGTCGGCTGCAGCGCCACCCTCTGGCAGCACCCCGGCTACACGGGCGCGCACAGCACGTTCACGCACAACTCGAACGACGGTTACCTGTCGAACAACGCCATCGGCAACAACCGCACCAGCGCGATCGACATCTGGTGCCGCTGAGAATTGACGGGAGTGCCGGTTTCCGGGCTTGGCCGCCGGAAACCGGTCGCCGGAGGCTCCTCGCGAGCACGCTGCTGCTGGTGGCGTCAGCCGCGGCCTGCTCCGCCGACGAGCCCGCCGCGCCCGCGGCGCCCGACCAGGACAGCGCCGCCATGACGCAGCTGGTGCTGCCGTTCGACGCCTACAAGACCACTCCCAAGCAGCGGGCCGTTCTGGGCAATGCCCACAACCACCTCGTCGTCCAATGCATGCGCGAACGGGGCAGCACCGTCACCCCACCCGCGGAGGACGCCGCCGATATCGCCGCGGTCGATCCCGGCAACTCCCGCCGTTACGGTGTCACGGACATCGAGGCGGCCAAACAGTACGGCTACCACCTGGCCAGGCCGCCCTCTCCCGACACGACCGGCGCGTGGGCCGCCAAGCTGCCCAAGCCGGTCCGCCACCGCCTGTACGGCACCGCCGCCGACCGCGGCTGCCTCGACCGGGCGACGCAGACCCTGGACAAGGGGGCGCGCAAGGCGGACTGGCCGTGGTTCTCGTTGCAGGACTCGCTCACGCTGGAGCAGGCCGCCAAGGATCCCACGGTGAAGGAGGCGGCCAAACGCTGGCAGTCGTGCATGGCCCAGGCCGGCCACTCCTACCCGTCGCCCGAGGCGGCCATCGCCGACAAGCGCTGGAACCTGGACGAGCCGGAGGTCACCGAGGAGGAGAAGCAGACGGCGACCGCCGACACCAGGTGCAAGTGGTCGTCGGGGCTCGTCCTGGCGTGGTACGGAGCCGACGCCGAGCTCCAGCAGGACGTGATCGCCGACAATCCCCGCCGTTTCACCGCCCTCCGCTCCAACCTCAAGCAGCGGCTGAAACGGGCGTCAGGCCTGCTCGCCCAGCACAAAAGCGGCCAGGTCGGCTGACTGGCGCAGCCTGCTGGGCTCGTGGACGTACATCATGTGGCCGGCCTCGTAGTACGTGAACTCGACGTTGGCGGCCAGCTCCGCGGGCACCGGCAGGTGGGCGATGGCGTGCTCGGCGGCGTAGTAGGGGGTCGCGCCGTCGTGGTAGCCGCTGGCCACGTGCACCCGGAGGTGCGGGTTGGCGCGCATGGCGGCGGCCAGCTTGTCGGTGACGGCGACGTGCGCGCCCTCGAACTCCTTGTACGACCACGGCTGCACGCGCGAGGTGAGCACCTCGTACGGCAGGTCGCTGGCGTAATCCAGCTCCGCCCGCAGGTAGTGGTTGAGTGCGGCGCTGTACGGCCCCATGATCGCGTTCATGCTGGGGTCGGCGAAGAAGTGTTCGCGCCCCGCGTCGGGATCCCAGCCGGTGAAGCGCCCGTCGAGCCGGCCGACGACCTGGCGGCGCGGGCGCAGCAGCTCGGTGAAGAACCGGATGTGCTCGATCCGCAGGTCCACCCGGTCGACGTAGTCCTCGGTCAGTCCCGTCAGCGCGGCGATCCTGGCCACGGCCGAGGCGCGCTCGTCGGGGGTGAGCCGGTTGCCGCGGGCCAGCGCCCACGGGTAGTCGCGCTCGGCGAACTCCTCGGCCTCGCGCAGCACGTCGGCCAGCGGCCGGTCGCCGTGCAGCCCGTGGTAGTGGGCGATGGCCGCGTACGTCGGCAGGTAGAGGACGTGGGCCAGGTCGTTGCCCTGGTTGAACTCGCCGGTGATGAAGTCGAGCACCGAGGAGATCAGCATCACGCCGTTGATGTACATGCCGTAGCGCGACTGCAGGTGCTCGGCCAGCCCGGCCGCCCTGACCGTGCCGTACGACTCGCCCGCGAGGAACTTCGGCGACATCCACCGCGCGTTCCTCGTGGTCCACAACCTGATGAGCTCGCCCACCGACTCCAGGTCGCCGGTGAACCCGTGGTACGGCTCCGGCTTCTCCCCCTCGGCCGCCCGCGAGTAGCCGGTGGAGACCGGGTCGATGAAGACCAGGTCGCTCACCGTCAGCAGGCTCTCCTCGTTGTCGGCCAGGCCGTACGGGGGAGGCAGGAGCGCACCCGCGTCCCCCATGACGACCCGGCGCGGCCCGAGCACGCCGAGGTGCAGCCACACGCTCGACGATCCGGGCCCGCCGTTGAAGGCGAACGTCACCGGCCGGCTCAGCGGGTCGGCGCCGTCCAGCGTGTACGCGGTCACGAACATCTCGGCCTTCGGGCGCAGGCCGTCGAAGGCGCCGTCGGTGAAGACCTCCTCGCGCAGCACCATCGTGCCGGTGGTGGCGGTGTAGCGCTCCCCTGACGGCAGGGCATGGGAGGTGGTGACCAGGTTGTCGGCGGGCGGAGCGGGCCGCGAAGGTTCAGACATAGCGCACCATTATGGTGTGACCTCGACGGACACGGCGGGGTCGGCGAACCGTGCGTTCGGCACGGTCGCGTACCATCCGGGCCTGCCGGGGTCGCGGTCGTACGGGTAGCCGCCCATCTCGCGGTAGAGCTCGGCGTATTTCGCCACCCGATCCCTGTCGAGCCGCACGCCCAGCCCCGGACCGTCCGGCACGGCGATGGCGCCCTCCGAGTACGCCATCTTGCCGCCCTCGATCACGTCGTCGCGCAGCTGGTGGTAGTGCGCGTCGGCGGAGTAGGTGAGGTTCGGCAGCACCGCGCCGAGGTGGAGCATGGTGGCCAGCTGGATGCCGAGCTCGCCCGACGAGTGCACGGCCACCCCGATCTGGAACGTCTCGCACACGCCCGCCGCCTTCACGCACGGCCGGATGCCGCCCCAGAAGGTCGTGTCGAGCAGCACCACGTCGGCGGCCCTGCGCAGCACGTTGGAGGCGAGCTGCTCGAAGTTGACCACGACCGTGTTGGTCGCGAGCGGCACCCTGACCTGCTCGCGCACGGCTCTGAGCCCTTCGAGCCCCCAGACCGGGTCCTCCAGGTAGTCGTTGTTCAGCCCTTCGATGGCCCGGCCGAAGCGCAGGCCCTCCGCGACCGACAACACGGCGTTCGGGTCGTACCTGAGCCGGTCTCCGGGGAACGCCTCGGCCAGCGCCCGGTAGCACTCCAGCTCGTAGTCCGGCGGGAACACGCCGCCCTTGAGCTTGTGCACGGTGAACCCGTGCGCCGCCTTGAGCCGCGCGGTGTGCTCGACGAGCTGGCCGGGCGTGCGGATCTCGGCGTGGCCCTCGGCGGCGTACCGGAAGAACAGGTAGGAGGCGAACGGGACGGCGTCGCGGACGCGCCCGCCCAGCAGGTCGCTGGCGGGCACGCCCAGGTGCTGCCCGATGAGGTCGACGCAGGCGAACTCGATGGCGGCCAGGAGCTGGGTCCGGTTGTTGTAGAGCGAGGCCGTCGGGTTGGCGATCTTGAAGCGCAGCGCCTCCAGCTGGAAGGGATCATGACCCTTCAGGTACGGCACGAGCGCGCGGAACGCCGACTCCGCGCTCTCGCCCCCGCCGCCCATCT
The DNA here is from genome assembly GCF_004352805.1 of Nonomuraea mesophila. Classification (NCBI taxonomy): domain Bacteria; kingdom Bacillati; phylum Actinomycetota; class Actinomycetes; order Streptosporangiales; family Streptosporangiaceae; genus Nonomuraea; species Nonomuraea mesophila. The sequence goes on along the minus strand of NZ_SMLD01000110.1, from coordinate 19,615 downwards.
CCCCCAGGCCGATCAGCCCGTTGTCGGCCTCGACCTCGACGATCGTGCGGACGAACCGCCCCCAGTGCGCGCCGTTGCTGTGCCGCAGCGGCGCCTCCAGCGGAACCGCGACCGTCGTGGCCCTGATGTCAACGATCTTCACGCGCACGTCCCCCTGACCACGGCCACCCCGCAGGCGGGCAGCCGTACCTTGACCGACTCGTCCACCACGTCCAGCCCGCGGGCCGAGCGCAGGCCCGGCAGCGTGACCGTGGCCTCCACCGGCTCGGCGGCCAGCGACTGCAGCCGCACCACCCGCTCGTCACCCGACCGGCCGAGCGACGTGACGAGCACGTCGGGGTGGTCGACGGAGACGTACGTGCGGCCGGCGGCGGGGCCGTCGCCGATGAGCGCGCCGACGAACGGCTCGGTCAGCCCGGAGGCGACCGCCGCCCCGAGCCGCCTGCCTCCCGTTCCGGCCTCGCTGGTGACCGCGTACCGGAACGTCGTCTCGCCCTGCTGCTGGGCGGGGAAGTTCGTGTCCCAGATGTTGTTGAGCGCCCACGAGTAGACCGTGCCGTCCTCCTGGTCGAGGGTCGGCGGGAACGGCGCGTACGGCATGTGGATGGTGCCGAGCTGCACCAGCGGCGCCTCCAGCGTGGCCCAGGCGATGGTCAGCTCGCGGTCCTCGAACGCGATCCAGTGCCGGATCGGCAGCATGTACTCGGCCGAGCCCGGCACCCGGGGCACGTCGGGGCCGCCGACGCCGCCGGTCAGCTCCCAGGCCGTGGCCTGGCCCGCGGCGAACGGGAAGGCCAGGAAGACCGCCTCCTTGGAGGGGGTGCCCTGCTTGGCGAGCTGGTAGGTCAGGTCGACCCTGGGCACGCCGTTGTGCAGCTCGATCGTGGTGCGCAGCCAGTCGACGCCCTTGGCCTGCAGCTCCACGACGAGCTTCTCGCCCACGGCGGTGCGCTGGACCTTGGTGACGACGGCGTTCCTGCCGATGGCGCGGTCGCCGAGCAGGGTGCGGTCATGCGCCCCCACGTGTCCGGACATGTGGTTGAAATGCGGGGCGGTGGCGTACTGGTCGTAGACGTACTGGCCGAACCCGGCCGCGGCCTCGCCGTTGACCAGCTCGCGGCCCGCCCGCTTGTCGAAGATCGAGCTGACGTACCCCTCGCGCACGTCGTACGCGACCCGGTAGAACTCGTTCTCGATCACCCCGTCCCGGCCCAGCTCGACCGGTTCGGGGGCCTGGGTCCGACCGGGCACGACGTCGAGGCGGACGTAGCCGTGGCCAGGGATGTCCTCGACGACCGCGTGCACGTGCCGCCCGATCGGCCTCGTCGGCCAGTCCACGGGGTCGACCAGCTCCTCGTGGTGCGCGAGCGTGCGCCCGGTCCGGGCGTCCACCACCGCGATCGGCACGTCCACGCCCACCACGTCCCTGGGCAGGAACGCGCGTACGACGTCGGTGCGCGCCCGCGTGCCGGGGTTGAAGACGGCGAACGCGGCCAGTGCACCGTCCGTGCCGTGCTCACCGCCGGCCCCCGTCAGCGCGGCGGCGAACCTGCGGGTCGCGGCGTGCAGCAGGTCGGACGCGTCGTCCTGGGCCTGGTAGGCGCCCGACGACTTGCGCGTCCACTGCAGGCCGCCCGAGTCGCCCGCCTCCTCGGCGTCCTCCCACGGGTTGGCCGCGCCCCAGGTGTGCTCGTTGAACAGCGCGACCTTGTCGTAGGCGGCGTCGATCTCCTCGGTGGCGTCCTCGCCCGCCAGCGTGTGCAGCGTCTCGGCCACCCGCAGCGCCGACTGCGCCCTGCGCACGTAGCCGAGCGGGCGCGCACCCGAGCCGAGCCCGTCGGCCCACCAGTCGGTCCAGTCGCCCTCGTGCACGGAGAGCCGGTCGAGGTAGTGCTCCTCGACGTGCTCGAAGAAGTCCTTGTTGGCGGCCGAGCGCAGGCGCGGGTAGGCCCACTGCTCGTTCCACCTGCGGGCGATCGAGGCCGGCACGATCGACGGGCCCGCGTTGTCGGCGTGCGCGCCCTGCACCCGCAGGTGCAGCACGTCCAGCTCGTACGGCTCCTTGGGCGCGTCGGGCCCCTGCCAGCCGAACGTGCCCGGCCCGTACGGGTAACCGCGCGTGGCCAGCGCCGACAGGTAGCGCGGCAGCAGGTCGTCGGCCAGCTCGAAGGAGTCGGTCAGCCCGACCGTGTTGCCCTCCATGTACGCCATGCCGTGCGGCGTGTCCGTGAACCACACGATGACCTCGTTGCCGCTGGGCGCCCGCCACCGGAACGGCCTGGTCAGCTTGTCGCCGCCGTGCAGGTAGGGCACGGACCGCCCGGCCCAGTTGTGGGCCGCCGCCAGGTAGCGCACGCCGTGTGCGCTGAGCGCGTCGACCAGGCCGACGACCGCGCCCGGCACGTCGGTGTGCATCGCGGACGTGGTGGCGAAGCCGTACCGGTCCTTGAGCTGGGAGGTGAAGCGGAGCTGGCGGTGCAGCTCCTCGGTCGAGCAGGCCTCGGTGTGCAGCTGGAACGGCAGTGCCGTCACCTCGATGACGCCCTCGCGGGCCCGCGCGGCGAACTTCTCGACCAGTTCGGGCGGCCGCGCGTCGAGCCACCTCAGCGCCGGCATCGACGACTCGACGCTCCACCGGAACTTGGCGTCGTCCGGCCAGGACGAGGTCTCCTCGGCCAGCCGCAGCGCCGCGTCCAGGTAGTCGAGGTGGTGGCGGAGCACCGTGCCCTGCGGGTCGGTGTAGCCGATGTCGAGGTGCGAGTGGTGCACGACGAACACGCTCCACTTGCGCTGCGGCGTCACCGTGACCTGCGCCGAGCCCACCGGGCCCGCGTCGTCGCGGCACTCCAGCGTCAGCTCGCGCGGCGCGTCCACCTCCGGCACCAGCAGCGTCACGTCGCTGCCCGACGCGCTGTCCACATCCACCAGCGTGTGCGTCAGCGGCCGGGTGCTGGACACCCTGACCGCCTGGCGGCCGTCGTGGGTGAACAGCGGCAACACCGCGACCCGCACCTCCAGCCCGCGCACGCTGATCACCGGTGTCGAGGTGTCGTCGCGCAGCGCCTGCCTGATCCCGTCGTAGTCGGGACTGCCCAGGCTTCGCTGGAGCAACCGGCTCGTCATCAAACACTCCCTAGAGACAGGCCCCTGGCGAAGAGGCGCTGGGTTGCGAGGAACAACACGACCGTCGGCAGCGAGACCACGAGGCCCGCCGCCAGGCCGACGGGCACGGGGGTTCCGGCGTACACGTCGGTCATGAGGCCGGCGATGGCGGTCATCACGGGCCGCACCTCCTCGGTCTGCGTCAGCGTCAGGCCGAAGATGAGGTCGTTCCAGATGAAGGTGAACTCGAGGATGAACACGGCGGTCAGCGCGCTGGCCGAGATCGGCAGGTAGATGCGCCAGAAGATGCGCCACGTGGAGGCGCCGTCCATCCGGGCGGCCTCGAAGATCGAGAACGCGACCCCGGAGTAGAAGTTGCGCAGCACGAACGCGGCCAGCGGCACGTTGATCGCCGTGTAGATGAGGATCATGCCGAGCCTGGAGTCGTACAGGCCGGCGTCGCTGTAGCCGACGAAGAGCGGCACGAGCAACATCTGCGAGGGGAAGATGGTGCCGCCGAAGATCAGCAGGAACCACCAGAAGCCGTACTTCAGCCGCAGCACCACGATGGTGTAGCCGGCCAGCGCGCCCACGAGCACGCCGAGCAGCGGCGAGACGAAGCTGTAGAGCGCGGTGCTGGCCAGGCTCTGCGTCAGGTCGGCGCTCTCCAGCGCCCGTCCGAAGTTCTCGAACAGCGCGAAGTCGCCGGACGGCACCCACGCGCTGCCCGGATCGTACGACCCGGCCGGCCGCGCGGCGTTGATCAGCAGCAGGTACGTCGGCCCGAGCCAGACCAGCCCGAGCACGACGAGCACGGCACGCCTGATCATGTGGCGGTCACCTGCCTCTTGAGATAGAGGTACGACGCCAGCCCTGTGACCACCGTCAGCATCACCGCGACCGCCGACCCGTAGCCGTAGTCGCTGGCCACGAACGTCTCCTTGTACATCGTCACCGCGAGGGTCTCCGAGTTGCGGCCGGGCCCGCCCTGCGTCAGCACCCACACGATGTCGAACGTCTTCAGCCCGGCCACCAGCGCGAGCCCCACCACGACGGCCGTCAGCGGCCTCATCAGCGGCCAGATGACGTGCCGGAACAACCGCCACCCTGAGGCGCCGTCGAGCCGGGCGGCCTCGATGGGCTCCTTGGGGATCGACTGCAGGCCCACCACGAACAGCAGCGTGTTGACGCCTAGCTGCTGCCACGTCCAGACCAGCAGCATGGCGACCGTGTTGGTGGGCGCGTCCTGCAGGAACGCGGTGTCCACGCCGAGCATCAGGTTGGCGATCCCGCCGTGCGACAGGATCGGGCTCCACACCATGGCGAGCCCGGCACCGCTCAGCGCGTACGGCAACATGAACGGCAGGCGGTACCAGGCGCCGCCCTTCAGGTCGTACGACAACACCGCCACCAGCAGGCCGAGGCCGACCGGCAGCACCATCGTGCCGACCACCCAGATCAGCGTGTTGCGGGTCGAGGTGAGCAGCGCCGGATCGTCGAACAGCTTGGTGAAGTTGCGCAGCCCGATGAACGCCGGCGGCTCGAGGCCGTCGTAGCGGGTCAGGCTCAGGTAGGCCGTCCACAGGAACGGCGCGTAGAGCAGCCCCGCGACCAGAAGAGCGGCCGGCGCGACGTAACCGTGCTTGAAGCGACCGAGCAAGGGAGCACGTGTGCTCACTACTGCGTGCTCCAATACTCGTCGGCGGCCTGCTGGATGGTCTCCAGGACCTCCTTGTACGAGCCGGGCTGGGTGACGAACTTGCTGAACCCGTCGAGCGCGGCCGTCAGCACGGGCGGCGGCGTGGCCTCGAAGTAGCGGTTGACCAGGCGGTATTTCCCGCTGCCCGCGTCCTTGGTGACGGCGCCGAGCGCCTTGTCGTCGATCTCCACCTTCGGGTTGGCGCTCACGTCACCGCGGCTCGTCGCCCACTTCTCCTGGGCCTCGGCGGTCGTCCACCACTTGAGGTATTTCGCGCCGGCCTCGGGGTCGGCCGCCTTCGTCAACGAGCACAGCGGCCCGCTCTCGAAGATCATCGAGGTCTTGGGCAGCGCCGGGTTGAGGTTGGGGATGACGAAGAAGTCGTAGTCCTCGCCGGCCTTCAGGTTGCGCTGCGTCATGCTCGTGTTGAACCAGCTGCCGGACGACACCATCGCCGCCTTGCCGTTCTTCAGCACGTCGGCGGGGTCGGTCTTGTCACCCGGGTTGATGAAGTAGCCGGCGTCGATCAGCTGCTTCCACTTCTCCATGACCTGCACGACTCCCGGGTCGGTGTACTTCGCCTGGCCGGTGGACAGGCGGTCGTACAGGTCGGGGTCGGTGCCGGCCAGGAGCTGCTCGAACCAGACGAACGAGAACAGCACGCTGGTGTGGTAGAAGGCCTTCACGCCGTTCTGCTTCAGCGTGTCGGCGGTCTTGATGAGGTCGTCCCAGGTCTCCGGGGGCTTCAGGTCGTACTTGTCGAAGATCTTTTTGTTGTAGAACATGCCCCAGTAGGCGACGTTCATCGGCACGCAGTACTGCTTGCCGCCGATCGTGTAGTAGGGCAGGAGGTCCTTCGACAGGTCGCCCGCCTTGATCGCCTCCTGCCAGATGGCCGAGGTGTCGGCCACCTGCTTCTGCTTGACGATCTGTTCGAGCATTCCCCCGGTCTGCCAGGTGAACAGGTCAGGCTTGACGTCGGTGCGGAACGACGCCTTGATGAACGCCTGATACTGGGCCGAGTCGGTGTATCCCGTCGGCTTGATGCTCAGGCCGACGCTCTGCTTGGACAGAGCGCTCATCTCTTCGAAATACTTCGTCCACGCGCCCTTGTCGTTGTACAGCGTCAGCTCGGTCTTCTTCTCCCGCGGCGCGCCGGCGCCGTTGCCACCGCAGGCGGTCAGGACGAGCGCCGCCACGCCGAGCGTGACCACACGTGACCGGAACATGGACCGGCCTCCTTGTTTCCATCGGGGGTTCAACCGGGCGGTTCAACCCGGGGGGTGCAACCTGTGCTCTATGACCGTCCTGACCTCGACCAGATGGGCCCGCATGCGCTCCTCGGCCTGCGCCGGGTCGCGCGCCTCGATGGCCTCCAGGATCGCCAGGTGCTCCTCGTAGTCGCGCCGCCGGTCGTCGAAGATCTGCAGGATCTCCCGCTGCTCGGGCCCGTGGACGAGGAGCAGCGAGTCGACGACCTCGTGGAGCACGCTGTTGCCCGCCATCCGCGCGGTCGCCCGGTGGAAGGACATGTTCGCCTCGTGCAGCTCGGCGTCCTCGCCGCGCAGGTGCTTGCCCGCCTTGTCGAGCACCCCTTTGAGCACGGCGAGCTCGTCGCCCTCCGCGCGCTGCGCGGCCATCGCGGCCAGCGGCGGCTCGATGACGATGCGCGCCCCCAGCAGCTCGACGAGCTGGGCGGCGTGCACCTCGCGCATGTTGGGGTTGGGCAGGACCAGCCGCTCGATGGCGGCGCCCACGTAGATGCCGGAGCCGTGCCGCAGCTCGATGGCGCCGGTGGCCTCGAGCCGGCGCAGCGCCTCGCGCAACGTCGGGGTGGTGACGGCGAAACGCTGGGAGAGCTCTCTGGTCGAGGGCAGCCTGTCGCCTGGCCGGTGCCCGCCCTTGCGGATGAGCTCCAGCATGCGCTCGGTGAGAGCGTCGGAAAGCGTGGGCCGCGTTACCTCGGACATATCAAGTGATCTAATCACTTATTACCATCGGCGTCTACGACACCCGACAGATTTCCGGAGGAAAAGTGCCTGGTGAGAGGTCCGGCGCTCAGCCGGCGTGCGTGGGTCGCACCACCTGGTGGCGGAGGTAGAGGACGCCGGAGTCGAACGTCCTGCTCTCGACCAGGCGGGTCTCGACCGGGGTGGCGAGTTCCGGGAAGAACCGCCTGCCCCGACCCAGCACGATCGGGTGGACGAGCAGCCGGAACTCGTCCACCAGGCAGAGCCGCACCAGGCTGTGCGCCAGCGTCGCCCCGCCCACCTCCAGGTCGCCGCCGTCCTGCCGCTTCAACCGCGTGACCTCCGCCTCCAGATCACCGGTCATGAGCGTGCTGTTCCAGCCGACCTGGGTGAGCGTCCTGGAGAAGACGTACTTCGGCGTCGCCCGCCAGGTCCGGGCGAAGTCGACGACGACCTCCGGGGCGTCCGGCTCCTGGTCGGCCGTGGGCCAGAAGGCCGACATGTTCTCGTACAGGCCCCGGCCGTAGAGGGCGCCGCCCATGCCGCGTGCCATGTCGTTGCAGAAGGCGTGCACCTCCTCGTCGGGCGACGACCAGCCGATGTCCCCGCCGGGGGCCTCCACGTAGCCGTCGAGGGAGACCATCATGCAGTAGATGACTTTGCGCATGCCTGTACAGACCTCCGCACGCGGCGGAACTCATCGTCACCTGAGGCGGGCGGCCGTCCAGCAGTCCAGGGCGCCGGGCTTGCCGCAGGTGCGCAGGGCGCCGAGCGCCTTGGCGAGGTCCGCGGTCCTGGCGTGGTCAGGGTCGTTGGTCAGCTGGTGCGGGTCGGCGACCGTGTCGTAGTACTCGGGCTTCGCCTCGCCCTCGTACTCGACGTACAGCTCGCCCTCGGTGCGTACGGCGGCGTAGCTCGGCGGCTGGGAGTTGCCCGCCTGGAGGCTGTCGGCGTCGGGGTCCGGCCCGCCCGACGCCTGCGGGTCCGGCTTGACGTGCTCGATCAGCGCCGCGTCGCGCCAGTCCTTGACCTTGCGGCCCTGGATGAGCGGCAGCAGGCTGCGGCCGTCACGGCTGTCGCGCACCGACGGGCCGGCGCCCGCCAGGTCGAGGAAGGTCGCGAACAGGTCGACGTTCTGGGCGAGGGCGCCGGTCACGAGGTCGCCGTGCCGTCCCGCCGCCGGCCGCCTGACCAGCAGCGGCACCCGTACGTCGTGGTCGTAGGCGGTGGACTTGCCGCGCACCAGGCGGTGCTGACCGAGGTGGAAGCCGTTGTCGCTGGTGAAGACGACGTACGTGGTGCGCCTCTCCTCCTCCGTCAGCGTGGACAGGACCCGCTCCACCATGTCGTCGATCGACTGCACCATGCGGATCCGGTTGCGGAAGTCCTTGCGCAGTTCCTTGACGAGTTTCGCGGGGAGCTTGTCTCGGCGTACCCAGGACGGCTTGTCCGCGGTGTCCTCGTCGAAGGCGGGCAGCGTGGACACGTCGATGGTGGCGCAGTCGGTGCCGCCGCAGTCGCCGTTCGGGAACTCCCCTGCCGGCCACCCGGTCTTCGGCCGGTCGCGCCGCGCCGGCGGGAAGCGCGGCTCCTTCTCACCCGGCTTGACGCCGACCCTGGCGTGCGGCGAGAACGGCGAGACCTGGAGGAAGAACGGCTCGCCTGGCGCGTGCTCGCGCGAACGCTCGATGAACCCGGCCGCCCGCCGCCCGAGCACGTCCACCAGGTATTTGCCGCCGGAGGGGCCGAGCGGTCTGTCGTCCGCCGACTCCTCCTTGATGTAGCCGGTGAGCTGGTATTTGAACTCGTTGTAGCCGCCGCCTCCCGCGACGTGCCACTCGTCCCAGCCGGCCGGCACCTTGTAGCCGGGGCCCACCGGATATTCGTTGATGTACTTGCCGAGGTAACCGGTCCGGTAGCCGGCCCGGTCGAGCGAGACGGCGTACGTACGGCTCTCGTGCGGCTCGAACGCCGCGTAACCGCCGCGGTCGGAGCCCTTGTTCGTCTCCACGCCGGTGTTGTGCGGGAACCGGCCGGTGAACATGGAGGCCCGCGAGGGGCAGCAGAGCGAGTTGGACACGTAGTAGTCGGTGAACGTCGTGCCGTTCCTCGCCAGGCCGCTCACGGTGTCCATGTACGGGAGCAGGTCGGCTGACATGTCGTCGACCAGGAAGAAGATGATGTTCGGTCGCCGAGGCTCGGCCACCGCGCCGGCGCCCGCCTGGGACGACGCCACGGTCGTCGCGAGGACGACGGCCAGCGCCACCGCCAGGGCTCTCCGGAGGTTAGCGGTCACGGACATGACTGCCTCTTTTACGAGTATGGAAGATCAATGTCGCGTCGAACGCTAATGTCTGATTTATAGGCTGATCAATAGTTTTGTCGCCCGTCTTCACAGATCCTCAACAGATCCTCAACCCGTCGCCGTCTACGGTCGGCACCGCGGAGCACCGATCCGCGGCAGGCTCGTGAACGCGGTGGGAGGCTCGACGATGGAAGCTCGCCGACCGCGAAACCTCACTACGATGGCTCCCATGGTGGGCGGGTGGAGCTGGCGGACCCGGCTGTTATGGCTGTCCTCGGTGCTGCTGCCGGTCATGGTGTCCGTTGCCGCCAACCAGGTGCTCAACGACGGCGTGTGGAGCGGCCCCTGGATCGCCGCCACCATCGTGGCGGCGGTGGCGTCCGCGCTGGCCGTCGAGCGGTTCGGACGCGTGCTCGCCCCCACCCCCGGGAGCGTCACCGACACGATGAAGGACCTCGCCGACCTCGTCGAAGAGCGGTGGAGCGACGAGGTGGTGACACGTTCGCTGGGCGATCCGCCCATTCCGGTCTCCTGGCACATGACCCGCCGCACGAAGCTCATGGACCATCCACACCTGATCGCCGACCGTGAGCCGGCGGTGGCGGGCCGATCGGACGACATCAAGGCGCTCGCCGTCGCCTTCCGCTCGCTGCGCCGGCGCCGCCTGGTCATCACCGGAGGCCGGGGCACGGGCAAGACCACCCTGGCCATCCAGCTGATGCTGGAACTGATCCGCACCCGCTCGGACGACGAACCGGTCCCGGTGCTCCTGCCCGTCGCCGACTGGGACACCGAGGTCCACCCCCGGTTCCAGGACTGGGTGGCCGAGCGCGTACGCACCGACTACGCCGCCCTGCGCACCCCGGGCAACAAGCAGGACGGCGCCGACGTCCTGGCGGCCCGCGGCTCGATCCTGGCCGTGCTCGACGGGCTCGACGAACTGCCTGAGCCCGCCCGCGCCAAGGTGATCGCGAAACTGTCCGGCACGCTCATGGAACGCGATCAGGTGATCGTCACCTCGCGCACCACCGAATACGGCGACGCGGTCACCGCCGCGCGCCGCCCGCTCAAGGCCGCCGCCGTCATCGTGCCCAAGGCGCTCGACCCCGACGTCGCGGCGGACTACCTGAGTGCCCATCTGCCCGCGCTCTCCGCGTCCTCGGCGTGGACCACGGTCCTGCGCGCCCTCAAGGAGGGCACCGCGCCGGCCCTGGCCGGGATCACCTCCACCGCCCTGGGCCTGTGGATGGTCCGGGCCGTCTACATTGACCGGCCGGACGCCGACCCGGCTCCGCTGGTCACCGAGTACGCCGACGACGTGGCCGCCCTGCGCGCCCACCTGCTCGACAACCTCCTCGACGCCCTGCTGACCGCGCGCACCACGATCGGCCCCACCACCTGGGACCCGGCCCTGATCACCGAATGGACGCGGCGGATGGCCCGCCTGCAGGCCGAGGCCGACGGTCCTGACCTGGCCTGGTGGCGGCTGACCGACCAGGCGCTGCCCGCCTCCCGGGCACAGCGCGCGCTCGCCCGTACCTGGATCGGTGGTCTGAGCGGTCTCGTGTTCGCGCTCCCCACCGTGCTGACCGCCACGCTGACCTACGGGCCGGCCTTCGGCGCCGCCTTCGGCCTCTGCTACGGCCTGTCCGCGACGCAGGCCACCCGCACCCCTGACTTCGCACCGCTGCGCGTGCGGCAACGGCTGCGCGACTTCACCCGCGACCTGCTGTCCGACGCGGGCAAGATGGCCATCATCATGCCGGCCGGCATCGGCCTGCCGTTCGTGGTCTACGCCCTGGTGGCGTATGGCTGGAAGATGGGCCTGGCCGGCCTGTTCTCGGCGCTCGGCCTCGGCTGGGTGACCGTGCGGATGATGCGGCAACAGGACAAAACGCCCGCCCGGGCGGACGAGAACCGGCTCCCGCCGTTCACCGCCGCCCTCACCCCGCAGTCCACCTGGCGGGTCAACCGCAGCCTCGTGGGTGTGCAGGTGTTGAACGGCCTGCTCCTCGGAGCGATCGTCGGCTTCGCCGTCGACTTCATGAACGAGGCGTCCCTCGTGTCGCCTCCCACGTCCCCGCTCGCGCACGCGGGGATGGGCGTCGTCTTCGGCATCGCGTTCGGCATGGTGAACAAACGCCAGCACATGTGGCTGGTGTCCACCATCGCCCTGATGCACCTCGGGCCATCGCGCCGGCTGCCGTTCCGCTTGATGCGCTTCCTGCACGAGCTGCACCACCTGGGCGTCCTGCGGACCGTGGGCCCCTTCTACCAGTTCCGCCACGCCGAACTGCACGACCACCTCGCCGCCGCCAGGGCGCCCGGCCACACCCCCTGACCTGGCACCGGAACTGTCGGTGCCGCCTGCGACCCTTGCCCGCATGCCGACACCTGACCTCGCCCCCATCTCCTCCTACTGGGACGCCACGGCCGACGCCTTCGACGACGGGCCCGACCACGGGCTGCGCGACCCCCAGGTCCGGGCCGCGTGGTCACGCCGGCTGGCCGGGTGGCTGCCCGCCACCCCCTCCGACGTCCTCGACCTCGGCTGCGGCACCGGCTCCCTGACCCTGCTCCTCGCCGGGCAGGGGCACCGCCCGACGGGCGTCGACCTGTCGCCGCGCATGGTCGAGCAGGCGGGGCGGAAGCTGACCTCAGCGGGCTTCACCGTGCCGTTGCTGGTGGGAGACGCGGGTGACCCGCCCGTCGCCGCCGGCGCGTCGTTCGACGTGATCCTGGTCCGCCACCTGGTGTGGACGCTGCCCGATCCCGAGGCGGCGCTGCGCCGCTGGCTCGGGCTGCTGCGCCCGGCCGGTCGCCTGGTGCTCGTCGAAGGACACTGGCGCAGCGCCCGGGCGGGCGACGCCTACGCGCCCGGCGCCCCGCCGCTGCGCTGGCCCGGCGGGGTCACGGCCCAGGAACTGACCGAGGTGCTGCGGGCCGCAGGCGCCCGCGTCTCCCACCACGAGCGGCTCACCGACCCCGCCCTGTGGGGCCGCCCGATCGAGGACGAGCGCTATGTCCTGATCACCGAGCTGATAAAATGAGAGTGAGTCCCGGGCCGTCCAGCGTCCCGGGATTGTGCTTTCCATGCCTCTCCTCCAGCATCGTGCCATCGCCGCGGCGGCCGTCCCGCTCTTCCTCTCCATGATCGTCAACCAGGTCGCGGGCCTGGTCGGCACCGCCGTGCTCGGGCGGCGGGCGACCGCCGCGCTCGCGGCGTACGCGGTGACGGCCGCCGTGCTCAACCCGGCCTTCACCGCGGTCACCGGGGCGCTGCGCGGCATGGCGCCGTTCGTCGCTCCTCACCGCGAGCACCCGCCCGGCGCCGTCCCCGTGCTGCGGGACGCACGATGGTTGTCGCTCATCGTCGCGGCGCTCGCCGCCGGGGCCGTGGCCTGCGTCCCGCTCGTCGCCTCGCTCGGCGGCGCCCCGCCCGAGGTGCTGGCCGAGCTGGGGATCTTCCCCTACCTCCTGGTCGTGTACGTGCTGCTGTACGGCCTGGGCGGCGGCGCGAACGCGGCGCTGATCGCGCTCGGCCACAGCCGCCAGGTGATCTGGGCGAGCCTTTCCAGCGCGGCGGTGTCGATCGTGCTGGTCGTCGTCCTCGTGCCCCGGATCGGCCTGCCGGGGATGGGGTTCGCGATGATCGCCGCGGGGGCGACCGCTCTCGCGGTGTCCAACCTGCGCCTGCGCCGGCTGCTCGGCGGCGGCGTCGGGCGGGGACGGCCCCGGCCCGCTGAGATCATGAAGCTGGCGCGGGTGGGCATCCCGCTGTCGGGGACGATGCTGATCAAGTTCGCGGTGCTCGGGGTCGTCACCTACGCGGCGCTCCGCACAGGCACGCGGGAGGCCGCCGCGCACGCCGTGCTCCACGCGATGATGGGCCCGCTGATGTTCGTGTCCCTGTCGGTGGCGCAGGCGTCCGTGCCCGAGGTCGCCCGCGCCCGCGGGAGACGCGAGGTCAGAGGCGTCATGGGAGCGGCGTTCGCGCTGGCCGTCACCGGGGTGGCCGCAGGCGGCGCGCTCCTGGTCGCCTTCCGTGGCCCGCTCGTCGGGCAGTTCACCACCGACCCCGGCGTCGTGACCACCGTGGTGGCGCTGGTCTGGCTCGTGGCCGTCATGGCGGCGGTCGACGGCGCGCAGGCCGTGCTGGGGTTCGGGCTGGCGGGGCTGAAACGGTCGTCGTGGAGCCTCGGCTCCGTGGCGGCCGGTTACGGCATGCTGGCGTCGGCCGCCGTACCGGTGGCGGCGACCTGGGGGCTGGCGGGGCTGTGGTGGGCGCTGATCGCCAACTCGGCCCTGCTGATCGTGCTCCAGGGCGGCGGCTTCCTGCGTCACAGTGCCCGTACGGAAGCGACCGCCGTGCCAGCTTGACCTCAACCGACCTTCGTGTCGCACTTCCGTCGGCGGCCCCACCCTGGACGCGGGGTCGGCTCCGGAGGACGAACCCGGGAATCCCTCCCTGATCTCCATCCGCGGGATCGCCGAGGCGGCGCGGCTCATGCCCCGCCGGCGCTCGTGTCCTCGCCGAGCAGGCGGATGCCCGGCATCGTCCGGCTCGGCCGGCACCGGATAGCGGGACACCTCCTCGTACAGCGCGCGGAGCGTCTCGTCGCCGGTGGCGTTGACCTGGCGCAGCAGCCGTTGCAGCGTGAGCGTACGCACCTCGCCCAGGTTGGCCAGGCGGGACGCCAGCCCGTCGGGATGCAGCGTGAGCCGGAAGACGTTCGGCCGCGGCTGCAGCAGGTGCTCGGGCACGCCGTCCATCAGGACGGACATGGCGCGGTTGCCCGCCACCACGTCCGGGGAGGAGATCGACGTGAACCAGGCGGACGCTTCGCGGCGGCTGCGGCTGATCCTGCGCATCGACGGCTGGAGCACCGCCGTCTTCGGCGTGGTCATGCTCGCCGCCGGGCCGGCGCTCAGCGGCCCGCTCGGCCTGCCGACCGCCTGGTCCGTCCCGTTCGGGGTGGCCATGCTGGGCGGTGCCGCGGCCCTCGGCCTCATCGCCGGATATCCGCGGATCCCGCCGCGGCACGCCGCGTTCGTCGTCGCGGGCAACGCGCTGTCGTGCGTCGCGCTCCTGCTGCTCGCCTTCTCGGGGCTCATCCCGCTCACGGGGCTCGGCGTCGCGTTCCTGCTGGCCGGGGCGCTCGTGGTGGCCGTCTACGCGGCGCGCTCGAACTCGCCGGCCTGCGCCGGATGACCGCCGCCTGAGCTCAGGTCCGCTGCAGGTCGCGGGACGGAACGGTACGGTGCACGACGAACCCGGCGACCAGGCACACAGCGCCGGCGACCGCCATCCCCGACGACGGGCCCAGCGCCGCCATCACCCCGGTGGCCGCCCCCAGGGTGAGGGTCTCCAGGCTCATCCGCGCCGTGCCGAACAGCGCGGCGCCCGCCCCTCCTCGCTGGAAGGGCACGTGCTTGAGGGCCTGCCCGTCCGGAACACCCTCGGTCAGCCCGAGACACAGCCCGACCGCCGCCGACGCGGCGAGCAGAGCGGCGGGGTGGTGGGTGACCTGGAGGAGGACGGCGGTGGCAGCGCAGGCGAACAGGGCGGTCGTCACCAGCTGCCGTGCCCATCGGCGGGCGAGCCGGGCGGCGACGAGCGGAAGAACCGTCGACGGCACGGTCAGCAGGCTCAGCATGACCGCCGACGTTCCCGGCCCCAGGTCCAGGGCGGCGCCGAGCTGGGGCAGCACGGTCAACCCCACCACGAGCATGCCCATGAAGGCGCCCGTCGCCAGCGCGTACGCGCGGTAGGCGGGGATCCGCAGCAGGTCCATGGGGATCGCGGGGTCGGGCGCACGCCGTTCCACGCGGACGAGCGCCGTGGCGCTCACCACCGCGACGAGGATGAGCGCGACCGGCGCCCACCACGGCACCTCCGGCCCGAAGCCCAGCCCGAGCGCGGTCACCGCCGCGGCGATGCTCACCCCGAACAGCACGGCACCGGCTAGGTCGAACCCCTCGGGCACCTCCGGGCTGCGCAGGGCCGGAAGCCCGAGCGTGCCCAGGGCCGCCAGGGCGGCGACGGCCGCCGGCGCGACGAAGACGAGCGGCCAGCCTCCGACCGCCATGAGGCCCTGGGCGACGACCGGGCCCAGCGCCAGGCTGCTGCCCAGCACGGCGCCCGTGTAGCCGTACACGCGGCGCCGCTCCTCCGGCGGATAGACGGCCAGGATCATCGACGATCCGCCGGCGGCGCACATGGCCGCCCCTACGCCGGCCACCGTACGCAGCGCCACCAGCGACCACAGGTCGGGGGCGAACGCGGACAGGATCCCGGTGGTCGCGACGACGAGGTTGCCGATGGCGAAGAACCTGGTGCGGGCGGCGCGGTCCGCGACCACCCCCGCCAGCAGCAGGGCCGCGGCGAACAGCCCGTTGTAGGTGAGGACGATCCACGGCCCCAGGGCGTCCGCCCCGGGCAGCTGCTCGGTCACGTCGGGGACGACCGCGGTCGCGCCGGTGATCGCGAGCGGGAACACCCCTGTGGAGATGAGGTCGGCGACGAGGACACGCCGACGTTGACGTACGGACAAGGTGAACAAGGAAGCGCTCCGGAGAGGAAAGATCCGAGCGCCACGAGGGCGCTCCTGGCCAAAGGTCAGGAGCGACGGCGTGAACTGGGGTTATGCGCCGCCGCTCTCAGCGACGGCGCACCTTGTCCGCTTTGGGCACGCGTACACGGTAGCAACGCACCAGAGCTGTTTCCTACCGCGTTTCCGGGTCCTCCGTGAGGAACTCCTCGACCAGTTCGGGCGGGTTGGCGGCTCTGGTGAGAGCGAACATCTCGTCGGGGTCGAACATGTCGTACAGGACCACCGGCAGGGGCCTGCCCAGGGTCTCGACGATCCGGCCGCCGTCGTGCAGCCACCGGGCGAGGTCGACGCAGAGCTCGTGGAACTGCTGGTCAAGGCGTTCGTCACGCTCGTCGCGCTGCTGCTCGGACAGCTCGTCGTCGTCCTCGTACCAGAGGCCCTGCGCGAGCGCCTCGCGCCGGTGCAGCTCGGCACCGGCCGGATCGTGCTCGGGGTCGTGGCCGGCGACGCGGTGGCCCTCCAGCCCGGACGGCGGGAAACAGGCGTAGCTCCAGCGCGCCTCCCATGCGTCAAGCGAGTTCGCCTTCGCCGACAGCCGGGCCACGTCGGTTTCGGTGTTGTAGCCGATCGCGAGGTAGGGGAACCGGGCGTCCTGATCGACACTGTCGATGCGGAACGTGACGACGTAGATATCGGATTTATCCGGAAATTCGGCCAGGGCCCGCGCCGCCATCTGCTCCCTGTGCCGCCGGAACGTCATGCAGAACTCTCCTCAGCGAGAAACCGGCTCGTAAGCCGCGGGCCGCCGCATGCTATCGCGCGCGCCCGCCCGGGATGCCCGCATCGTGCCCTGGTGACCTCCCCGTGCCGTCGGCGATGCTTGAAGCGTGCAGTACGTGTCCAGAAAGCCGCGACCGCCCCTGGCCGGGCTGGTCGACGACCTCTACTACCTGGAGGGCACGCCGCCGTACCCCAGGCTGTGGCTGCCGCCGATGCCGTCGGCGGTGCTCATCATCAACCTAGGAGCGCCGTTCCGCATCCGCGCCGGCGCCGAGGCGGCCGAGTACGCCGACGGCTGCGTGCTCACCACACCCACCCGAGCCTTCGCGTTCGGCTACCCGCCGGGGACCAGGTCGGTCGGCGTGCACTTCAAGCCGTGGGGTCTGGCGCCGTTCCTGACGATGCCCGCGGCCGAGCTGTGCGACCTCCCTGTGACGGTGGAGCAGGTATGGGGGCGTGCCGGCGTCGCCGCGCTGCGGGACCGGCTGGCCACGGCGGCCGGGCCGTACGAGATGCTGACGTCTCTCGAGGACGAGCTGCTGCGGCGCCTGCGCGAAACCGCAGGTCTGGAGTTGGTACGCCACACGAGCGGCCTCATCGAGGCGGCCGCGGGAGGGGTGGCGATCGGCGACCTGAGCGCGGCGGCCGGGGTCAGCAGCACCCATCTCGCACAACGGTACAAAGCACTCATCGGCGTCACCCCGAAGCGGCTCGCCCGTACCTACCGCTTCGCCGCCACCGTGTCCGCGATCGACCCCGCGGGACCGGTCAACTGGGCCGAGCTCGCCGGCCGCGCGGGCTACTTCGACCAGGCCCACTTCAGCCACGAGTTCCGGACGTTCACCGGGCTCACACCGACCCGGTACGTCGACGTGCGGCGGCGCTTCCTGAACGAACATCCCGGCCACGCACTCGACGTCGGACCGCTGCCCGCCGATTGATTTCTTACAAGAGCCGGCGGCGCCCGACCCGCCACCATGGCACTCGCGGAGCAAAGGAGAGAGCCCATGGGCAAAGTGGTCATGTACAGCTCGGTGTCGGTGGACGGCTTCATCGCGGACGAGGACGACCAGGTGGGGCCGCTGTTCGAGTGGTTGTCCAACGGTGACGTCCCGCTGGACGAGTCCGGGGAGGTGAAGGTGTCGCGGGTGTCCTACGACTACACCCGGGCGTACTGGGACGAGATCGGCGTGACGGTCGCCGGCCGCCACGTCTTCGACCTCACGGACGGCTGGGGCGGCAAGCCTCCCGCCGGGATCGACCACGTGGTCGTCGTGTCGCACCGGCCGAGTCCCGAAGGCTGGGACCCCGAGGCGCCGTTCCACTTCGTCGACGGCATCGAGGCCGCCATGGCCAGGGCGCAGGACCTGGCCGGCGAGCGTACGGTCGAGGTCGCCGCCGGCGCCGTCGGCGGCCAGGTGCTGGCCGCGGGACTGGTCGACGAGGTCGCGATGGACGTCGTGCCCGTGGTGTTCGGGTCGGGCAAACGGTATTTCGGTTCGGTCGACGTACAGCACCTGCTGGAGGACCCTCACGTGGTCATCCAGGGGAGCCGGGTGCTCCACTTGCGCTACCGGGTGCGCCGATGACCTCGTGCGGGTGTCAGGAGGCGGCGGGGTGGTGGTCGGTGAGGCCGTCGAGGGCCGCCGCGGTGGCGTCGTCGGAGGCGAGGTAGACCACCAGCCGCTGCTCGTCGGGGTCGGGCAGCTCCAGGCTCTCGTACGCCAGCCGCAGCTCCCCCACGTCCGGGTGCGCCCACCGCTCGACGCCGGTGCGCGACGGCAGCGTTGCCGAACCCTCGAACCGGTCACGGAAGCGGGCGCCGGCGGTGATCGTCAGCTCCTCGGCGAGCGCCGCCGCGTACGGGTCGCCGAGCGCGGCCGCGGTCCGCAGCGCGGCGGCCCGCTCCCTGGCGACCGTCTCCCAGTCGGGGTGGACGTCGTGCGCCCGCGGATCGGTGAAGGCGTACCGGACCAGGTTGGGCGGCTCGTCCTCCAGCAGCCCGGTCGGCCCCGCGAGCCGCGCGAACCCGGCCGTCCACGCCAGCAGGTCGCCCGACGAGTTGACGACCAGCGCGGGCGCGGGCTCCAGCCGGTCCAGCAGCGCCCGCACGGTCGGGCGTACCGTCAGGACCCGCGTCGTGGCGGCCTCCTGGCACATGCCGGCGCCGCCGGCCTTGGCCAGCCGGTACAGGTGGATCTGCTCGTCACGTGACAGACCCAGCGTCTCGGCGAGCGCGGCGAGCACCTGAGCGGACGGACTGCGGTCGCGCCCCTGCTCGAGCCGGGTGAGGTAGTCGACGCTGACGCCGGCGAGCGTCGCCAGCTCCGCCCGGCGCAGGCCGGGGGTGCGGCGCCGCGCCCCGTTCGGAAGCCCGACCGCGGCCGGCGGGACCGCCTCGCGGTGCGCGCGCAGGAACGCGCCCAGCTCTGTCTCGCTCATCAACCGGGATTCTATGTACGCGAGCCTGGCCCCACCAAGGCTGGGATAACCGCAGCCTGCCCGCAGACGCCCAAGGCCGGGAGGCTTGGAGGATGAACGTAGAGGTGTACAGCGATATCGCCTGCCCGTGGTGCCGCCTGGGCACGTACCAGTTCCATCGCGCGATGGACGCGACCGGCGCGACACCGGACGTGGACCTCGTCCACCGCCCGTACCTGCTGGACCCCGACGCTCCCGAGGAGCCGCGCCCCCTGACGGAGGCGGTGATCGAGCTGTTCGGACCGGAACAAGCCGAGGCCATGCTCACGGGGATGACCCGGCTGGGCGCCGATGAAGGAATCGAGTATCGCTTCGATCGTGCGGTGGCGGTCAGCACCCTGACCGCGCACCGGCTGCTGTGGCTGGCCCTGAACGACCACGGCGCCAAGGTCCAGGCAGCGCTGGCCACCGCCCTCTTCGACGCGCAGTTCCGCGACGGGGTGAACGTCGCCGACCACCCCTCACTCACCGACCTGGCCGAACGCGCCGGCCTGGACGGCGGCCGGGTGCGGACCTTCCTCGCCTCCGGGAACGGGGTCGCGGAGGTACGGGAGCAGGCGGCCACTGCGCGGCGGAACGGCGTCACCACCGTACCGAGGTTCGTCTTCGAGAACGGCGAGGTGATCGTCGGCGCGACCAGCGCCGAAGCACTCGGCGACGCCCTGCGCAAGGCCGCCGCCGGCTGAGGCGCCGGACCGGAGCCAGTGTCGGCGCGGTCGGGGGC